>NZ_JBHSCH010000005.1:0-131203 GCF_042651065.1 Teichococcus aestuarii | reverse complement strand
GCCGCAGGCCCCGCCGACCCGCAGCTCGCCGCGCTGCGCGGCGCCGGGCTGCCGCCCGAGGCGCGCGCCATCGCCGACAACGCGGCGGCCATCGTCGCCGCCATCCGCGCCCGCGCGCCGGGCTTGCGCATCACGCTGGACCCGGTGGAGTTCCGCGGGCTGCAGTATCATGTCGGGGTGGCCTTCACCCTCTATGGTCCGGGCAACACCGGGGAGCTCGCGCGCGGCGGCCGCTACCGCAGCGGCGAGGAGGCGGCCACGGGCATGACGCTCTACCCGGACGCGGTGCGCCGCGCGGCGCCCGCCGGACCGCCGCCCCGCCGCGTCTTCCTCCCGCTGGGCAGCGACCCGGCGGCGGCGGCGCGGCTGCGCATGCAAGGTTTCATCACGGTGGCGGCGCTTTCGTCCGCCGACACGCCGCGGCAACTCCGCTGCGGCCACATCCTGCGCGGAGACAGCGCCGCGCCGATCGAGGAGATTGCTTGACCATGGCCAATGTCGCCATCATCGGCGCCCAGTGGGGCGACGAAGGCAAGGGCAAGGTCGTCGACTGGCTGGCGAGCCGGGCCGATATCGTCGTCCGCTTCCAGGGCGGCCACAATGCCGGGCACACGCTGGTGGTGGGCAACCAGACCTACAAGCTGAGCCTGCTGCCCTCCGGCGTGGTGCGCGGCAAGCTCGGCGTCATCGGCAACGGCGTCGTGCTGGACCCGGACGCGCTGCTGGGCGAGATCTCCCGCGTGCGGGGGCAGGGGCTGGATGTCGGCCCGCACAACCTGCGCATCGCCGAGAACGTGCCGCTGATCCTGCCGCTGCACCCGGCGATCGACAAGGCGCGCGAGGAAGCCCGCGGCGAGGCCAAGATCGGCACCACCGGCCGCGGCATCGGCCCGGCCTATGAGGACAAGGTGGCGCGCCGCGCCATCCGCCTCTGCGACCTGGCGGAGCCGGAGACCCTTTCGCAGAAGCTCGATGAGCTGCTGCTGCACCACAACACCCTGCTCAAGGGCCTCGGCGCCGCCACCTTCGAGAAGCAGGAGCTGCTGGACAAGCTGGTGGCGCTCGCGCCCAAGCTGCTGCCCTATGCCGAGGCGGTGTGGGAGCGGCTGGACGAGGCCCGCCACAGCAACAAGCGCGTGCTGTTCGAGGGCGCCCAGGCGGTGATGCTGGACGTCGACCACGGCACCTACCCCTACGTCACCTCCTCCAACACGGTGGCGGGCAACGCGGCGGCGGGCGCCGGCGTCGGGCCGCACAGCGTCGGCACCGTGCTCGGCATCGCCAAGGCCTACACCACCCGCGTCGGCTCCGGCCCGTTCCCGACCGAGCTGTTCGACGATGTGGGCAAGCGGCTGGGCGAGCGCGGGCGCGAGTTCGGCACCGTCACCGGCCGGCCTCGCCGCTGCGGCTGGTTCGATGCCTGCCTGGTGCGCCAGGCGGTGAAGGTGGGCGGCATCCAGGGCCTGGCGCTGACCAAGCTCGACGTGCTGGACGGCCTGGAGGAGCTGAAGATCTGCACCGGCTACCGGATCGACGGCGAGGTGGTGAAGCGCCTCCCCGCCGCGCTGGGCGCCCAGGCCAAGGCCGAGCCGATCTACGAGACGCTCGAAGGCTGGACGCAATCCACCCAGGGCGCGCGCTCCTGGGCGGAGCTGCCGGCGACCGCGATCAAGTACGTCAAGCGCATCGAGGAGCTGGTGGAGGCGCCGGTGACGCTGCTCTCCACCTCGCCGGAGCGCGACGACACCATCCTCGTCAGCGACCCCTTCGCGGGCTAAGGCGACGGGCCAGGGGGCGCCGCCCCCTGGCGCCCCCTGCCTGCAGCGGGGCAACCGGAACCGGTGACCGGCCGTTTTCCTGCCATCCCTTCATGGAGGCAGGCATGGCCGGCACCGCCCGGAAGACCGATCCCGAACTGTGGGAGACGGTCAAGGCCAGGGTCACGCGCGAGGACAAGGGCGGCAGGCCCGGCCAGTGGTCCGCGCGCAAGGCGCAGCGCGCCACCGCCGAGTACAAGGCGGCGGGCGGCGGCTACAAAGGCGCCAGGAGCGCCGACAACCATCTGAAGCAGTGGCAGGACGAGGATTGGGGCACCCGCTCCGGCGCGAAGAGCGCCGAGACGGGGGAGCGCTACCTTCCGCGCAAGGCGCGCGAGACCCTCAGCAAGGGTGAATACGACCGCAGCACCGCGAAGAAGCGGGCGGATACGCGCAAGGGCCGCCAGTTCAGCGCCCAGCCGCCGGATGTGGCGCGCAAGGCCGCCCGCGCCCGTGCCAGCGACGCCCCCACGCGCGAGACGCTGATGCAGGAGGCGCGCCGCCGCGACATCCGCGGCCGCTCCCGCATGACCAAGGCGCAGCTTCAGGAAGCCCTGGAGAAGCACGCATGAGCGGCGACCGCGACGAGACCATCGCGGAATTCCGCAAGGTGGTGAACATGGCGCCCGCCGCGCTGCGCGAATGGCTTGGCAGCGAGGAAAGCCAGAGCGTCGGCATGACGCCGGAGGGCGAGAAGGTCACCGGTAAGGGGCAGGGGGAGGCGGTGGGCCACCGGATGGGCCAGCGCATCCTGGAGATCAAGGCGCGCAGGCAGGCGGATCTGTCGGAGGAAGACCTGGCCGACATGCGCAAGGTCATCGGCTACGTCCACCGCCATGGCAAGCAGCGCCCGAAGGGCGATGTGGCGGACACGCGCTGGCGCCATAGCCTGATGAACTGGGGCCACGACCCGCTCGCCTGAAACGTCTCCACCTGAAACGCTTCGGGGCGCCAGTGGCGCCCCGGAACTGCCGTGCGAGAGAGGGAGACGGGTTCCAGGGGAAGGCCTGCTTCCCCTGGTTCTCACTCGGCCGTCAGGCGGCGTTCCATGATCTGCGTCTTCATGCTCTTCTGGAGCTTCTCGAAGGCGCGCACCTCGATCTGCCGCACCCGCTCGCGCGAGATGTTGTACTGCTGCGACAGCTCCTCGAGCGTGGTCGGCTCGTCCTTGAGGCGGCGCTCGATCAGGATATGGCGCTCGCGCTCGTTGAGCGTCTTCAGAGCCTCACCGAGAAGCTCGCGGCGGTTGGACATGTCCTGCCGCTCGGCGATCTCGGATTCCTGGCTCTCGCTCTCATCGACCAGCCAATCCTGCCACTCACCCTCGCTGTCGGCCCGCACCGGGGCATTCAGCGAATTGTCGGGCGAGGCCAGGCGCCGGTTCATCGACACCACGTCCTGCTCGGGAACCTGCAGCACGCGGGCGATCTTCTCCACCTGCTCCGGCTGCAGGTCGCCCTCTTCCAAGGCGGCCATCTGGCCCTTCAGGCGGCGCAGGTTGAAGAACAGCTTCTTCTGCGCGGCCGTGGTGCCCATCTTCACGAGCGACCACGAATGCAGGATGTACTCTTGGATCGCGGCACGGATCCACCACATGGCATAGGTGGCCAAGCGGAAGCCACGGTCGGGATCGAAGCGGCGGACAGCCTGCATCATGCCGACATTGCCCTCGCTGATCAGCTCACCGACGGGCAGGCCGTAGCCACGATAGCCCATGGCGATCTTCGCCACGAGGCGCAGATGCGAGGTGACAAGACGATGCGCGGCCTGCTGGTCGCCATTGTCCTTCCACTCCTTCGCCAGGCGGAATTCCTCCTCCGGCGAAAGCATGGGGAATTTGCGGATCTCCTGGAGGTAGCGGGAAAGATTGCCCTCAGGAGCAATAGGGATCATTGAAGTGGAAGCCATGGTCAGCATCTGCCTCCTGCACCGGCCGGGAGCCCCTGTGACGGCGAGCTCCGGGCGATAGGTCCGGTCGTCCCCGCGCAAGCCCTGACGCGCCGACCCGTCCAGGGGTCACAAGAATAAGGACGGTTCCGACGGCCGCGCCTTGGTGGTGGCACCCGGCGTTGGCGACAGGTGAACGCTACTCTTGTTGGCCGGGTTGCGCAAGAAAATCCCGACTGTAATAGTCGGGTTACGCCGGGTTACCGTCCAGCAATGTGAGAAGGGCCTGCATGTCGGGCGGCAAGGGCGCGGAGAACCTTAGCGCAGCGCCGGTTACGGGATGGTTAAAGCCAAGGGTTTCAGCGTGTAGCGCCTGCCGCGGAAAGGCCAGCAGCGTGTCCCGCGCCGCGTCCGGCAGACCCTTCGCGGCGGCCGGCAGGCGCCGCAGATAGACCGGATCCCCCACCAGCGGATGGCCGATATGCGACAGGTGCACACGGATCTGGTGGGTCCGGCCCGTGGCGAGTCGGCAGCGCAGCAGGGCGCAGGCACTGCCCCAGGCACGTTCCGTCACGAAGCGTGTCAGCGCCGGCTTGCCGCCCCGGCTCACCACGGCCATGCGCTTGCGGTCGGTCGGGTGGCGGCCGACCGGCGCCTCGATCTCCCCCTGCCGCTTCGCGGGCACGCCCCAGGCCAGCGCCAGGTAGGACCGCTCCAGGTCGCGGTTGGCGAAGGCCTCGGAGAGGATCTGGTGCGCCACCGCGCTCTTCGCCACCACCATCACCCCGGAGGTGTCCTTGTCCAGCCGGTGGACGATGCCGGGCCGCCTCTCGCCGCCGATGCCGGTCAGCTCCTCGCCCGCATGGGCGAGCAGGGCGTTCACCAGCGTGCCGTCCTGGTTGCCGGGGGCAGGGTGCACCACCAGCCCCGCCGGCTTGTCCAGCACGATCAGGTGGGCATCCTCGAACAGGATGGTCAGGGGAATGTCCTGGGCCAGCGGCGTGGCCGGCAGGGCCGCGGGCGGCGCTACGCGGTACAGCGCGCCGGGCCGCACCGCCTCGGACGGGTCGGTCAGCGGCGCGCCGTCGCGCGTCACATGCCCCGCCTCCATCAGCGCCTTGACGCGGGAGCGGGACAACGTGCCTATCGCGCCGGCCAGGAACCGGTCGGCGCGGCTGCCCGCATCGCCGGGGCCGGCGAGTATGTCATGGGGGCCGTCCGGCATGGGGCCGGGCTCGGCCGTTTCGGTGCGGGGGGTGTCGGTGCGCGGGCTCAAGATTCTTGTGGTGGTGATGGGGGTGATGATCATCGTCGCCACGGTGGCGCTGGTGGTGGCGTTGGTGCAGCGGATGAACAGCGCCGCCGGCGGGGTCGCCAACGGGATCGCCAGCGGGGTTAGCACGGATCTCGCCCTGCGCCAGCCGCCTGGTTCGCGGATCGGCCAGATCGCCGTGCTGGATGGCCGGCTGGCCGTGTGGGTGGAGCGGCCCGATGGCGCGCGGATCCTGCTGGTCGATCCGCGGGGCGGGCGCGTGGCCGGGGAGATCCGCCTGGGCGAGTGAGCCCGGGCTGCCGGAGGAGGAGGCCGATGCCGCACCAGAAGCCGAACCTGCCGCAGAAGCCCTGCGCCGGCTGCGGCCGGCCTTTCGCCTGGCGCCGGAAGTGGGCGCGGGTGTGGGATGAGGTGCGCTTCTGCAGCCAGGCCTGCCGCGATGGGCGGCATCCCGCCGCCAAGGCGGTGGCACGGGAAAAAAGCGTTCCGGATGCGGAAATGGAACTTCGGCCTCTTGATCGAGGCCGCACCACCCGATAGAAGCCCCCTCACACGACGCCTCCAGTCCCCTTCGTCTAGAGGCCTAGGACACCGCCCTCTCACGGCGGTAACAGGGGTTCGAATCCCCTAGGGGACGCCAAGGCTTTGCAGCCCTGGCCCAGTCTGGGCGTCTGTACATCCTCCCAAACGATCCTCCGCCGATGGCTGCCGTGCCTGGCCGGAGGCATATGCCTGCGGCATGGCCGCGGCTGCCGGGCAGGCCGTTCGGCGGACCTTCGGGCGCTGCCGTAAACGCCCCGTGGCCTGCGCTGGCTGCTCAAGGCGGCGCGCGCACACGGCCCCCGCCAAGCGGAGACGGGGCCTGCGCAACAGCTCTGTTACGGACGCTTAACCGGATAACCCGGATCACAAGCTCGAGCACCTTGCTGCGCAATGAGTCTCAGACATGATCCGTGGATGAGAATTCACCAATTAACTGAATTTGTCGAAATTTTGCGATGATATGCTGCGCTGCTCCTGCCGCCCCGGTGGGTGCATCCACAAAAAGCACGGCAGCTCTCCGTCCATGTCGACAAACCTCGTCATCTCCGATTGCGCCGCCGGCGTGGCGGAATGGGACCGCTTTGCGCAGCGTTGCGGAGCTTCGTTTCGCTGCGCGCACGGGGCTCTGGCCCTCTGGCAGCTCGATCATCACCTGCCTTACCGGCTCCGCCTGCTCGAGATCCACGCGGTGCGTGGTGGCGAGCGGCGGAAGATCGGCCAGTGTGCCGTGGGCATCAGCCTGCGGCGGCGGGTCTTCGCCGATAGCCTGCAATTGCTGCCCGAGGAGCAGCAGCTGTGGTCCGAGGCGATGCAGGCGGTGCTCGGCCGGCTCGGGGCGGGCGAGTATCATTATGGCTCGCAATGGAGCCTCGAAGCGCCGCGCGAGGCCGATCTGGCCGCGATCCCCGGCGTCACCGTCACCGCGGTCGAGCCCATCACCGTGCATGCGGTCTCGTTCCGGGAATGGAGCAGCTGGGAGGCCTATCTGCGCGGCCTCAGCAGCAATGCCCGGCGCAACGCCAAGCGGGCGCAGGAGCAGTTCGCCGACCTGGCGGTGGAGATCCGGCAGGGGCGGGAGACGCTGCGCCGCTGGCCCGCCCTGCAGGCGCTGAAATCCATGCTGGCGGAGCGCAAGCAGCTCGACTTCCGGCAGGCGCGGCATTTCCTGCGCTTCGCCATGCGGCTGATGGCGCTGCGGCAGAACAACTTCCTCGCCGTGGCGCGGGGCGGCGGCGAGGACATGGCTGCCTTCGCGGGCATCGATTTCGGCCCCAACACCTACTTCCTGGAATCCGGCGCGCGGGATACGCGCAACGGCACCGGCTGGCACCTGATGCTGACGATGCTGCAGCGGGCCTATGGCCGCGCGCCGGGGGGCTATTTCGTCATGGGCGCCCAGTATGCGCGCGACCCGGCCGATGAGGGGCTGCACTTCTCGCGCCGCCAGTGCCGCGCCGCGTTCCTGCCGACCAGCGAGGTCTCCTTCCGCTACGTCGCCGTCATGCCGAGCAACGTCGTGCCGTTGCAGCCGCTGCGCGCCGATCCGGTCCTGCCGGTGGAGGCTGAGGCGCTGATCGCCGCCCGCACCGGCTGAGCCGCCCGGAAATGCAGCGCCCCGCCGCGGCAGGGCCGGGCGGGGCGTGTTCCAGTCCGTTGCCGGGCCCCGGGCGCGCGCCCGGGGCGGCCGGGTTCAGGCCCGGCTGTCGAGCGGCGTGACGTCGCGCTGCGTGGCGCCGGTGTAGATCTGGCGCGGGCGGCCGATGCGCTGGCCCGGCTCCTCGATCATCTCCTTCCACTGGCTCACCCAGCCCACGGTGCGCGCCACGGCGAAGAGCACGGTGAACATGTGGGTCGGGATGCCCATCGCCTTCAGGATGATGCCCGAATAGAAGTCGACATTCGGGTAGAGCTTGCGGGAGACGAAGTAGTCGTCCGACAGCGCGATGCGCTCCAGCTCCATGGCGAGGTCGAGCAGCGGCTCGTCCTTGATGCCGAGCTCCCTCAGCACCTCGTGGCAGGTGGCCTGCATGATCTTCGCGCGCGGGTCGAAGTTCTTGTAGACCCGGTGCCCGAAGCCCATCAGCTTCACGCCGGAGTTCTTGTCCTTCACCTTCTCGATGAAGGAGGGGATGTTCTCGACGCTGCCGATCTCGTCCAGCATCTTGAGCACCGCCTCGTTGGCGCCGCCATGGGCGGGGCCCCACAGCGCGGCGATGCCGGCGGCGACGCAGGCGAAGGGGTTGGCGCCCGTCGAGCCGGCCAGCCGCACCGTGGAGGTGGAGGCGTTCTGCTCATGGTCGGCGTGCAGGACCAGGATGCGGTCCATGGCGCGGGAGAGGATGGGGTTCGGCTTCCACTCCTCCGCCGGCACCGCGTTCAGCATGTAGAGGAAGTTCTCGGCATAGCTGAGGTCGTTGCGCGGGTACACGAAGGGCTGGCCGATCGAGTACTTGTAGGCCCAGGCGGCGATGGTCGGCACCTTGGCGATCAGGCGGTAGGCCGCGATCTCGCGCTGCTTGGCATCCGAGATGTCGAGGCTGTCGTGGTAGAAGGCGGAGAGCGCGCCGACCACGCCGCACAGGATGGCCATCGGGTGCGCATCGCGGCGGAAGCCGTTGAAGAAGGTGCGCAGCTGCTCGTGCAGCATGGTGTGCAGCGTCACGCCGCGATCGAACTTCGCCAGCTGCTCCTTGGTCGGCAGCTCGCCGTAGAGCAGCAGGTAGGAGACCTCGAGGAAGTTCGACTTCTCGGCCAGCTGCTCGATCGGGTAGCCGCGGTAGAGCAGGACGCCCTGGTCGCCGTCGATATAGGTGATGGCGCTCTCGCAGGCCGCCGTGCCACCATAGCCGGGGTCGAAGGTGAAGACGCCGAGCTCGCTGTACAGCTTGCGGATGTCGAACACGTCCGGCCCGATCGAGCCCTGGATCAGCGGCAGTGTGGCGGATTTGTTGGATCCGTCGAGCGTGACGGTGACGGACCCTTTGGCCGTGCTGCTCATGGCGTCGTCCTCTTATCGGGGGGGCGGCGCCAGTCGGGCCGGCGCCGTCTATGATGCAGCGCAAGATTAGGCGTCGCCCCGCGGACTTGTCCATCCGGGGGGTGCATGGCTGGTGCCGCGAGGGCAGGATGGAACCCGGGTGGCGAAGGGCCGTTCAGGGGCGCGCGCGCCAGCTTTCCGGCGCGCCGGCGGGGTGGGACCAGAGGCCCCGCCCGGCGCTCCGCGCCGCGGCCTCGGCGGCCTGCAGGGCGGCGGCGCCGCTCTCGGCCAGCGCCCAGGCGGCGGCCACCAGGGCGGTGTTGGTCTCCAACCCGCCCGCCTCGCACACGCCGAGCGCCCGGCCGAAGCGGTCCCGCCCGCGCACGCGGCAGGCGATGTCGCTGCGCTGCACCAGCCGCGCCAGCGCCTCGGCCGCGGCGCCGCCGCAATCGAAGCCGACGCCGCCGGGCGTGGTGCAGGTCTGCCCGCGCGGGGGGGAGATCAGCCCGGCCAGGCGCAGCGTGCGCTCGCCCAGGCGCAGCGTGTCGCCATCCACCACCCGCACGCTGTCGGCGCTGGCCACCCAGTCCTGCTCGCGCGGGGCGGAGCCGAAGAGGTTGGCGGGAAGGCCGAGCCCGGCCATTGCCAGGACCAGCATGGCCAGGCTGGAGCCGAGCGCGAAACCGCGCCAGCGGCGCGGTGCGGGGGCGGGGCGGAAGATGCGGCGACGGGTCAACACGCCGCAAAGCGTTAACCCAGCCGGGCGGGGAGATTCAAGCGCCGGTTGAAGACTCCCGGCGCTCAGCCATCGTCCCAGAAGGGTTCGGCCCGCAGGAAGCGGCGCCAAGCGCGCAGAGCGGCGGGCCGGGTGTCGCGCCCCGCCGAGAGCGCCCAGCCTTCCGCCAGGCCGATCGCCCAGCCCGGCGCGCCCGTGCCCTTGCCCCCCTGCAGGCTGGCCACCAGGGCGCGGGCCGCCACGGTGTCGTTGGAAAGCCCCAGCGCCTCCTGCAACGCGCCGATCCGCCGGAGGAAGCGCCGCGCCGGCTTGCCGGGCCAGAGCGGCGCGAACAGCTCCGCCACGTAGCGCAGCCTCTTGGCCTCCAGCCGCAGCTCGTGCAGGGCGTGGTCGTCCAGCGACTCGATCTCCCGCCCGCCCTTGAGCAGCTTGCGGCGGCGGCGCGCCAGCAGCCCGGCCGCCTGGGCGCGCAGCGGCGCCTCCGCCGCGGCGCCGTCCGGCGCCCCCCAGTCCCGCATCGCCGCGAGGCGCACCGCCTGCCAGGCCAGGGTGTGGAAGGCCGGGCCCTCCAGGGTGGCGCGCAGCCGCGCATAGGCCTCCAGCCGGCGCTGCCCCGCCGCGCGCAGCAATTGCGCCCAGCGCCGGTCCGGCCCCAGCACCGTGGCCAGCTCGGCCCCCAGCCCGCCCAGGAACACGTCCCATTCGCGCGCCTCGCCCAGCCCCCGCGCTAGGTCCCGCAGCCCGGCATCGAGCGCGCGCAGGGCCGGCCCGTCCCGCATCGGGCGGAAGGCCTTCAGGCAGGAACGCAGCCGGCGGGCGGCGACGCGGAGCTGGTGCACCGCCTCCGGCCCGGCCTCCGGGCGGGCCAGCGGCGCCTGCGCCAGCAGCACATTCGTCAGGTGGGCGATGGCCAGCGCCAGCGCGTCGTCCGGCGTCGTGGCGCCGCCGAGGTCGGGCGCGCCCTTGCGGCGCGGGCGGGGCGGGGTGCCGCGCGCCAGGGCCAGCGCCAGCTCGTCCAGCCCAGCGGCAGCGGGCAGGCCGGGCAGGGCGGTCGCCACGGCCAGCACCGCCTCCGCCGGCCCCTCCAGGGTCAGAAAGGCCACGGCCTGTTGCCGCTCGCCCGCGCGCAGCGTGCCGGTGCGCCAGCGGAGCGCGACGCCGGCGGCATCGGGCGGCGACTGCGCCACCCGGCCCGCATAGTGCGCGACGGGCAGCAGCGCCGCCTCGCCCGCTTCCGCCGGCACCGCGTCCGCCGGGAGCACGGTGCCCTCCGGCAGGGGCGTGCCCGGCAGGGACAGGCCGGCCATGGAGGAGGTGCCGGACGGCGCGGCGCCGGGCCGCGCAGCCTCATCCTCCGGCACGCGCAGCGGGCAGAGGCGGCGGCCGCCCCGCGCAGCGGAGCGCAACGCCAGCCCGGCCTTGGCCAGCGTGCCGCCGGCGCTGTCCAGCCAGTCCCAGGCCTCGGCGGTGGCGCGCGGCCGGCCGCGCGCGGCCAGGGCGGGATGCCGCCAGAGCTTCGCCGCCGCCTCGGGCGGCAGCGTCAGGTCAAGGCACAGGGTCATCGTTCAGACGGCCATTTCCGGCAGGTCGTTCGGGGCCACGAAGCGCACCAGCCGGCCGCCGCCCGCCTCCAGCAGCCGCCAGGGCGCGGCGATGGCGAACTCGGCCAGCGCGCCCGTGGGGTAGCCATCGGCCAGGCGCTGCGTGCCGGGCGCCTTGCCGGCCATGCCCGCCGGCCCCGCCAGCGCCAGGGCGAGGTCGTGCAGGCCCGGGTTGTGGCCGATCAGCAGCAGGCTGCGGGCCGTCTCCGGCGCCTCGCGCAGCGTCTCCAGCAGGCGCTGCCAGGGGGCCAGGTAGAGGTCGTCCATCGGCTCCACCATCGGGCTGTCCGGCAGCGGGGCCAGCGCCTCCAGCGTCTGCAGGGTGCGCCGGGCGGAGGAGACCAGCACGATGTCCGGCGACAGGCCGAGGCCGTGCATCACCCCCGCCATGGCGACGGCGGCGCGTTTCCCGCGCGCATTGAGCGGGCGGGCATGATCCGGCAGGCTGGGATCGTCCCAGGAGGATTTCGCGTGCCGTAGCAGGAGCAATTGCCGCATGTTCGGCAGTTTGGCACGCGGCGCGGCATCTGTCGCGGGGGAGGGCGCGCGGCAAGGGGGCGCAGGGGCGTGGCCGGCGCGGGGTTCCGCTTCGCGGCGGGCCGCCCATCTGGCAGAAGGCGCAACAGAGACCGGAGAGATGCGTATGGCCGAGCGGATCGTGGTGATCGGTGCCACCGGGGGGGTGGGCGGCGCCCTGGCGCGGCGCCTGGCCGCGCGCGGCGACGAGCCCTTCCTCATCGCCCGCGCCGCGGCGCGGCTGGCGGCGCTGGCCGGGGGGCCGGGCGCCCCGCATGCCGCCGCCGACGCGACCGACCCGGAGGCGCTGGCCGGCGCCATCGGCGCGGCCGGGCCGCGCCTCGGCGGGCTGGCCTACTGCGTCGGCTCGATCCCGCTGAAGCCGCTGAAGCGGCTGACGGCGGCCGACTTCCTGGAAGCCTTCCGGCTGAACGCGATGGGCGCCGCGCTGGCGGTCCAGGCCGCGCAGCCGGCGCTGGCGGCGGGCGGCGAGGGGATGGGCGGCGCGGGGGTGGTGCTGTTCTCCTCCATCGCGGCGCGGGCGGGCTTCCCCAACCATGCCGCCATCGCCGCCGCCAAGGGCGCCGTGGAGGGGCTGGTGGTGGCGCTGGGCGCCGAGCTGGCGCCCGCCATCCGCGTCAACGCCATCGCGCCCAGCCTGATGCGCACCGAGATGGCCGCGCCCCTCACCGCCAACGCGCAGATGGCCGAGGCGATCGCGAAGCTCCACCCGGTGCCCCGACTCGGCACGCCGGAGGATGCGGCGGCGCTGGCCGCCTTCCTGCTCTCGCCCGAGGCGGGCTGGATCAGCGGCCAGGTCATCGGCGCCGATGGCGGGCGCGCCACGCTGCGGAGCAAGGGCTGATGCGCCGCCGTGCCCTGCTCGCCGCGCCGCTGCTGCCGGCCCTGCTGCTGGCCGCGCCGCCCGCGGGGGCGATGCCGGCCGGCGGCTACCGCTTCCGCGTGCTGCGGGAGGGGCGGGAGATCGGCACCCACAGCGTGCGGGTGGAGCCGGGCGGGGTGACGCGCACCGTGGTGGCGCTGGAGGTGAAGCTGCTGTCCTTCACCGTGTTCCGCTACCACCACGACTATGCCGAGCGCTGGGAGGGCGGGCGGCTGGTGGGCTTCGCCTCGCGCCTGGAGAAGGACGGCAAGGTGCAGCTGCTGGATCTGCGGTCCGGCGCCGAGGGGCTGCGCGGCACCGGGCCGGAGGGGGCCGTCGCCCTGCCCGCCACGGCGGCACCGCTTTCCTGGTGGGCGCCGGAGCACCTCGACCGCCCGCTCTTCGACGCCGGCAGCGGCCTGCCGCTGACCGAGCCGCCCCTGCGGGACCGGGCGGACGGGATGACCCGCTGGCGCTGGCCGGCCCGCGACATGGTGGCGCTCTACGACGCCGCCGGCCGCTGGGTGGGCTTCACCATGCGCGGCGACGATGGCAGCGCCGTGCGCTACGAGCCCGCCTGAGGCGGCCTCGCGCCGCACATGCCTCGGCGACACAGCATTCACCATTGCTTCACCTCGTGCCGCACAAGAGGAATGAGCCGCCAGGACAAGGAAGCTCCACCTTGCGTATCCGCACCTTCTTTCTTGTCTGCTTCTGCGGCGTGGCCGTGACGGGCGGCATCACCTCCCTCTGGCAGTCCGCCGATGCGTGGGACGACTGGAGCCGGGCCAGCCGGGCGGGGCTGGCGACCCGCGCGGTCAGCGACGCGCAGCGCGCGCAGACGGCGGTAGCCGTGGAGGTCGGCGCCTACAGCCCGCTGCTGCGCAGCCCGGCCCCGGACATCGCCAGCTCACAGCGCGCCGCGCCGGAAACGGACCGGCTGCTGCGCCAGGCGGTGGAGAGCGTCGCCGCCGCCGGGCTCGACGCCGCCCCGGTGCGGGACCTCCTGGCCCGCGTGGTGGAGATGCGCGACCGCAGCCTGGCCGAGATGCGCCGCCCCCTGGCGGAGCGCGATGCCGCGATGCCCACCGCCGCCCAGCAGCTCCGCAACAGCGGCGTGGAGACCATGGCGCGGCTGGCAGCGGCGGCCTCCCGCCAGGTGGTGGAGATGGCGCCGGATGCCGGGCTGGTGCTGGAGGTGGCCAATGCCGTGATGGAGGCCCGCGATTTCGCCGGGCGGCGCAACACCGCCATCTCCTCCTGGGTTCTCGGCCAGCCGGTGACGGCGGCCGGAATGGACGCCGCCTTGCAGCAGACCGGACGCGTGGAGCAGGCTTGGCAGACGGCGCAGCGCCTGATCGCCGCTCTGCCGAGCAACCCGGCGCTTCAGGCGGCGCTGGAGGAGCAGCGCCGCGTCTTCCAGGGAGAGAGCGAGCCGCGCTGGCGCCAGCACCTCGAACGCGCCTGGCAGGCCCTGCAGGGGCGCCCTGTCATCTGGCCCATGCCGGCGGAGGAGTACCGGCCCTGGTCGATCGTGGCCCAGGCGCGGATGCTGTCGCTGCGCGACGCGGCGCTCGACGGCGCGATGGCGCTGGTGGAGGCGGGCGCCGCCAGGGCCCGGCTGCGCCTCGCCGCGGCCCTTGGCCTGGCCATGCTGGCCGCCGCCATGGCCGGGATCTCGGTGCTGCTGCTGCTGCGCCGGGTGGTGCTGCCGCTGCAGGCGCTCACCCAGCTGGTCACGCGCATCGCCGGCGGCGAGCTGAGCCTGGTCGTCCCCGGCCGTGACCGCCGGGACGAGCTTGGCAGCATGGCCTCGGCCATCGAGACGCTGCGCGCCAACTCGGCCGAGCGCCAAGCGATGGCGGCGGCGCAGCAGGAGGAGCAGCGCCAGCAGCTCGCCCGCGCCGAGCGGGTGGACACGCTGCTGCGCCGCTTCGAGGGGGAGACGGCGGAGGTGCTGCGCACCCTGGCGGCCTCGGCGGCGCGCATGGACTCGACGGCGGCGAACATGGTGGACATTGCCGCCAGCGGCAATGGCCGCGCCACCGCGGTGGCGCGTGCCTCGGAGCAGGCCAGCGGCAATGTGCAGACCGTGGCGGCGGCGGCGGAAGAGCTGACCGCCAGCATTGCCGAGGTGGCGCGCCAGGTGCGCGCCGGCGCCGCCCGCGCCCAGGCCGCGGCCGAGGCGGCGGCGAACACCGACCGCACGGTGCGCGGCCTCTCCGAGGCGGCAAGCCGGATCGGCGACGTGGTGCAACTCATCAGCGGCATCGCCGGCCAGACCAACCTGCTGGCGTTGAACGCCACGATCGAGGCGGCGCGGGCCGGGGAGAGCGGCAAGGGCTTCGCCGTGGTCGCCGGGGAGGTGAAGAACCTGGCCAGCCAGACCGCCCGGGCGACCGAGGAGATCGGCCAGCAGATCGCCGCCATGCAGGCCGAGACGGGCCGGACGGTGCAGGCGATTGCCGAGATCGGGCGGATGATCCGCGAACTGAACGATGCGACCGGCGCCGTGGCGGAGGCGGCCCAGCAGCAGGCGGAGGCGACACAGGAGATCGGCCGCGCCGTGGCCGAGGCGGCCTCCGGCACGCAGGAGGCCTCGCACCACGCCGCCGGCGTCAGCGAGGATGCCGCGCGCACCGGTGCCGCCGCCGAGGAGGTGCGCGGCGCGGCCGGCGACCTCGCCCAGCAGTCCGGCGGGTTGCGCGTCCAGATGGACGGCTTCCTCTCCGCCTTGCGCGCCGCCTGAGGCGGCGGCTACTCCGCCGCTTCCAGCCGCGAGCCGCCGGAGCGCACCACATCGCCCCGGCGCGGCGCGTGCAGCACCTCGGCCGTGATGCCGGGGATGTCCTTCACGCCTGTCAGCGCCATGCAGACATCCAGCTCCTTGCGGATGATCCGCAGCGCCTGGGCGACGCCCGCCTCGCCGCCCGCCGCCAGCCCGTAGAGCCAGGACTTGCCGATCATGCAGCCCCTGGCGCCGAGGGCCAGCGCCTTCATCACGTCCTGGCCGGAGCGGATGCCGCCGTCGAACATCACCTCGATCCGGTCGCCCACCGCCTCGGCGATGGCGGGCAGCACGGAGATGGAGGAGGGGGCGCCGTCGAGCTGCCGCCCGCCATGGTTGGAGACGACCAGCGCATCCGCCCCCGTATCGGCGGCGATGCGGGCGTCGTCCACGTCCAGCACGCCCTTCAGGATCAGCTTGCCCGGCCAGATGGAGCGGATCCAGGCGACATCCTTCCAGGAGAGGGAGGGATCGAACTGCCCGGCGATCCAGTGCGAGAGAGTGTTGATCCCGTCCTTGGCGCCCGGCGCCTCGGTCAGGTTGCCGAAGGTCTTGCGCTTGCCGCGCAGCACTTCCAGCGCCCAGCGCGGCTTGGTCGCCACGTCGAGCATGTTCCGCACGGTGAGCTTCGGCGGCACGGCCAGGCCGTTCTTGATGTCCTGGTGCCGCTGGCCCTGGATCTGCAGGTCCAGCGTCAGCACCAGCGCCGAGCACCGGGCCGCGATCGCGCGCTCCACCAGCGACCGGGCGAAGCCGCGGTCGCGCATCACGTAGAGCTGGAACCAGAAGGGCTTGCCCACCGCCTCCGCCACATCCTCGATCGAGCAGATCGACATGGTGGAGAGGGTGAAGGGAATGCCGAAGGCATGCGCCGCGCGGCAGCCATGGATCTCGCCATCGGCGTGGAACAGGCCGGTCAGCCCGGTGGGGGCGATGGCCACCGGCATGGCCACCGGCTCGCCCAGCATGGTGCTGGCGGTGCTGCGGTCGGAGACGTCAATCATCACGCGCTGGCGCAGCTTGAGGGCCGAGAGGTCGTCGCGGTTGGCGCGCAGCGTCGCCTCGTCATAGGAGCCGCGGTCGGCATAATCGAAGATGGCGCGCGGAATGCGCCGCCGTGCGATGCGGCGCAGGTCCTCGATGTTGGTGACGGGCGGCATGGGGCTCTCCTCGATGGCGCCTGTTCCATCCGGCGCGGAGATTATGGCAAAAAGATTTTACCATACCTGCCGGATACCGACCATTCCTGATCCAATCCGGCCGCCACCCCTCGCCGCCGCCATCGCCGCCTGTCCGGGAAAGCCGATGCTGGAAGGCATCCCGTGCCCTGGCGACCGCCTGGCTCCCGAGCGCAACCTGGCCAGGGCGCCGGATGTGTCGCGTCCATCGCCGCGGGAGGCGCGGGCGGCGCTGGAAGGGAAGGAGCCAGTGGAAGGAAACCACCCAGGGCGGCACCGCCCTGCGTGGTTCATGCACGGAATGGTGGGGACGCATGCCAACGCCGCCCCGGCAGCCGGGGCGGCGGCGGATGCGGCGCTGCACGAGCCCTCGCCAGGAGGAGACGCGCCTGGCCGCGGCACTCCGCAAGCGGGACCGGCACGGGCTGGCCGTGCCCTGAGCCGGCCGCCCCGCCCCCGGAGGTCGTGGTATCAGGCGGGGTTGCGCGGCATCGGGCTCGTCGTGCCGGAGCGGTCGTCTTCCACCTCCACCTCCTGGCGGCGCAGGTTCTCGTGCACCGTCTCCTGGCGCTGGCTGGCGTCCTTGCTCAGCGAGATCTCCTCGACGACCCGGGCCTCCTTGGAAACGACCGCCTCCTCGCCATGCTCGACCGCCTCGATGGTACGCTCGCGGAAGGCGTCATCGGCATCGGTGAGGGGGCGGTCCACGGCATGGCGCTCGACGTTGACATGCTCGTCGCGGAGGGAGACCTGCTCGGTCGCCTGGGTCTCGACCACGTAGGAACGCACGCGCACCCGGCCCCGCTCCGTCTCGCGCTTGCCGACGCGAAGCTGCTCCTCGACCACCGGGATCACGTCGCGCTCGCCGCCCAGGACGGCGGCATCCCGCCTCGTCTGCGGCAGGTCGCTGCCGGTCCCGCCGCTACCGATCCGGTCGCTGCCGGTCCCGCCGCTACCGACCCGGTCGCTGCCGGCCTGGTCGCTGCCGGTGAGGCCCGCGATGCCGCCCGCGGCGACCGCGTCACCGCCCGCCGCAACCGCGCCACCGCCCATGCCGGCGCCGGAGGCGATGCCGACACCGCCCGGCACGGAGGTCATGCTCGGCGTGGAGGCGGAGGTGCCGGCGTTGTAGCCGCTCCAGCCGCTGCCCCGCCACTCGACCTCACGCGAGTCGAGATCCACGGCGCCATTGCTCTCGAACACGTCCATGGCGTGGTCCACCTGTTCGTCGACCACTTCCACCGAGACGACGATGCCGCCGCGGCGAATGCCCTCGGAATAGGCGTAGCGGTCCTCGTCCGGCATGAAGAGGTTCTTCAGGGATGCCCAGACGCCCTGGTCCTCCTCGCCCTGCATGGTCCCCGTGGCAGCTTGCTCTTCCCGGCCATGGATGCGGACAAGATTGCGGTCCACCCCATCGTGGCTGGTCAGGTGGTCGACGACGTGCTGCGCCGCCTCGCGGGTGTCGAAAAGGCCGGTAATGGTGCAGGTCATGGGCTTCTCCTCAGATCGCCAATTCGTCACGAAATGTCTTTGCCCGGGTCGATGGAGGAATCGTCCGCTTCGGGTGCCAGCCGTTCGACAACGGCATGCTGAACCCGCCGCTCGACGGGTTGCCGCACCCATTCCTCCGTCTCGTCCATGCGGAGATGGATCTCTTCGCGCAGCACCAGCCGTTTCTCGACGACCAGCACCTCCTCGACCACCGGAATGATCAGGACGCCATCCACTTCCCGCGTCGGCGGAACCTCCTGGATTTCACGGTCGACCGGCACACGCTCCACGCTCGCATGGCTGCTGCGCAGGCTTTGCCCGACCTCCTCCGTTATGGTCCTGGTGCGGACCGAGACGCGCACGCGGCCTGTCTCGCGCCGGCGCGCCTCGACATGCAGCTCCTCCTCCGCCAACCGCAGAACGGCTTCAGGGTCCGTCTGGGCCGGCATCGGCATTCTCCCGTGGCATCCGGGATAGAACCGCGGGAGGGCGCGGTTGTTCCGAACCGATTGCAGCAAAGGGGGAGAAACCCCCGTTCTACCAGGGCAGGTCGATCCAGGAGAGGTGGCCGCCCTTGCCGGCGCCAGTGTCGAGGAACACCGCCCGGCCGCCGGCGGCGGCCACCGCCACATAGGGGCGGCCATCCAGGCTGCGCATCTCGTGCCCGCAATAGACGGTGATGCCGGAGGGGATGCGGTGTACCCAGTTGTGTAGCCGCTCCGGGTAGCCATCGGCGCGGGTGCGGCTGGTCACCTGGCCGAAGAGCGCGCGCGGCACCAGCCCCTCCGGCTTGTGGGTGCCGGCCTCGGGCGGCGAGGGTTCGCGCAGCATGCGCGGATGGAAGCCGCCATGCACGAACAGCCATGGCCCGAGCCGCAGCCAGGCCGGCGCCTGACCGATGGCCTCCATCGCGCGGGCCTTCAGCGCCGGCCCGTCCGGCGCGGCCTCGAGCTGCGCCAGGGTGACGCCCAGCCCCTCGGGGTCCGGCCGCACCAGGGCACCGGCCAGGGCACGGCGCAGCTTGTGGTCGTGGTTGCCCAGGATGAACAGGCCGCGCCCGGCATCGAGCAGGTCGCAGGCCATGCGCAGCGTGGCCGGATTGTCCGGCCCCCGGTCGGTCAGGTCGCCGAGCTGGAGGACGAAGAGCCGCTTTTCCGCCGCCCCCTCGATGGCGGCGGCGAAGGCGCGGGCGTCGCCATGCACGTCCCCCACCACGCGCAGCCCTGCGTAGTCGTTCCGGATCCGGGGCAGCAGCGCGGTGGCGGAGAGCGTCATTCCACCCCTTTCAACGATCTCAGGGCGGCCAGGGCACGGGCGCGCCCGGCCTCGTGATCGACCACCGGGTTGGGGTAGGTCCGGCCCAGCGCCACGCCGGCGCCGCGCAGCACCTCGGCGGGCGCCTCCCAGGGGCGGTGCAGCCACCTGTCCGGCAGCTTCGCCAGCTCGGGGACGAATTCGCGGACATAATGTCCGTCGGCGTCGAACTTCTCGCCCTGCATGATCGGGTTGTAGATGCGGAAATAGGGCGCGGCATCCACCCCGCTGCCGGCAATCCACTGCCAGTTCAGGCTGTTGTTGGCCAGGTCGCCGTCCACCAGCGTGTCCCAGAACCAGGCGGCGCCGTCCCACCAGGGCTGCAGCAGGTGCTTCACCAGCAGGCTGCCGACGATCATCCGCACCCGGTTGTGCATCCAGCCATGCCGCCAGAGCTGGCGCATGCCGGCATCGACGATGGGGTAGCCCGTCTGGCCCCGCTGCCAGGCGCGCAGCAGCGCCGGGTCCGGCTGGTAGGGGAATTTCGCGTATTCGGCGCGCAGCGGCCGCTCGGGCAGGGCCGGGTTGTGCCACAGCACATGGTGGGCGAATTCGCGCCAGATCAGCTCCTTGCGGAAGGTCTGCCGGGCCGTCGTGTCGCCGATGCCGCCCGCCGCGTGCCAGGCCTGGCGCGGCGAGATCTCGCCCCAGTGCAGGTGCGGCGAGAGGCGGGAGGTGCCGTCCTCACCGGGGAAGTCGCGCGCGCGGTCATAGCCCTCGGCGGTGGCGTCCACGAAGTCGTGCAGCCGGGCCGCGGCGGCGTCCTCGCCGGGCGTCCAGTATTCGGGGAAGGCGGCGGCCCAGTCCGGCTGCCGGGGCAGCAGGCCGAGGCCGGCCAGCTTCTCGCCCTGGCAGGGGTGCTTCACGCCCTTCAGCCGGCCCGGCGCCGGGATGGGCGGCGGCGGGTCGCCCAGCGCCATGACGGCGCGCGAGAAGGGGGTGTAGACCGCGTAGGGCTTGCCCTGCTGGGTGCGGATGCGCTCCGGCTCCACCAGCAGGCCGGAATTGTGCAGCGCCAGCGTGCGGCCCTCGGCCTCCAGCGCCTTCGCCACCGCCTCGTCCCGCGCGCGCGCCCAGGGCGCGTAGAGGCGCCCCGCCTGCACCGTCCGCGCGCCGGTCGCGGCGGCGAGGCGCGGGATCAGCGTGGCGGCCTCGCCGCGCAGCAGCAGCAGCGGCGCGCCGGCCCGCTCCAGCGCGGCGGCGAGGGCGGCGAGGCTGTGGTGCAGCCACCAGCGATGCGCGCCGCCCGGCGCCCAGCGCCCGGCGGCGGCATCGTCCAGGATATAGACGGGCAGCACCGGGCCGTCCGCGGCGGCATGCAGGGCGGGGTTGTCGGCCAGGCGCAGATCGTGGCGCAGCCAGAGCAGGGCGGGGGGTGTCTCGGTCATGGCACCGATGTGGGCTCGGGCCGCGTCTTGGAGAGGGCCGCGAGGTGCTTCATCGGGCCGACGGCGAAGCTGAACAGCCGCTCCTTCCCCAGCAGGAAGGCACGGCCCCCGCGCGGGAACAGCGCCGCCACGGGCGGCGCGGTGATGGAGAGCCCGCCCGTATAGGCGCCGAAGGCCGGCATCAGCAGCCGCCGCGCATCGGCGAGGAAGCAGGGGCGCTCCACCGGGCCGCAGCGCGTGGGCATGGCGGCGCGGGGGTGGAAGTGGCCGCTGACCTCGCCGGGGCGGGCGCCGGGCTGCCCCTCGTGCCGGAACAGCAGCGGGCCGAGGGAAAGCTCCTCCACCGCCTCGCCGGGCAGCGCCTCGGGCGGCAGCGGGTCGTGGTTGCCCAGCACCCAGCTCACCCGCCGCCCCGCCAGCAGGTGCAGCAGCGTGGCGCGGTCCGTGGCGTGCAGGCGGGCGGCGCCGGCGGCGTCGTGGAAGCTGTCGCCCAGGAAGACCAGATGCGCCGGGCTGTAGCGCCGCAGCAGCGCCGCCAGCCGCGCCAGCGTCTCCCGCGTGTCGTAGGGCGGCACCAGCTGGCCGCGCGCGGCGAAGTGGCTGCCCTTCTCCAGATGCAGATCCGAGAGCACGAGCAGCTGTTGCGCCGGCCAGAAGAGCGCGCCGGCCGGATCGAGGGCCAGGCGTTCGCCAGCCAGATGCAAGGGAGCGGAAATCATTGCTTCAACTGCGTTACCGGACGGAGGGCGGGGCGGGAAGGGGCGTTTTGGGGCGCGGGCGCCGATGCGGCGCTCAATGCGCCCCGTGGCGCAGCTTCTGCCGGGCGTAGCGCGGCGGGCGGCGCGCCCCGCGTGGCTCCCGGGGCGGGCGGGGCGTGGGGTGGGGGTCCAGCATCTCCAGCCCCAGCGTGCCGGTGAAGTGCTCGGCGCCCTCGGTCGCTTCGTCCACCAGCGCCTCGGCCTCGGCCAGCAGCGCGTCCTCGGCGGTGCCGGAGACCCATTCCCGCCCCTCCTCGATCAGCGCCGGCACGGCGAGCGGCGAGACGCGCTCCAGCTCCACATGGCGGATGCGCCCCTGGATGCGCGCCAGCAGCGCGCCGATGCGGCCGACATCGGTGAGCCCCGCCGCCGCCTCGGCGCGCGTCGCGCGCAGCAGGATGTGGTCGGGCTGGTGGCGGCGCAGCACGTCGTAGATGAGGTCGGCGCCCATGGTCATCTGCCGGCCGGACTTCTCCTGGCCGGGGTGGTTCTTCTCGAGCAGCCCGGCGATGGTGGCGATGTTGCGGAAGGTGCGGCGCAGCATGGAGCTGTCGGCGATCCATTCCTCCAGCTCCTCGCCGAGCAGGTCCTCGGTGAAGAGGGCGGCGGCGTCGGCCACGGGGAAGGCGGACCATGCGGCCACCACATAGTCGGTTGCGAGGAAGCCGAGCGGGCCGAGCCCCAGCCGCTCCATCCGCTTGGTGACGAGCATGCCCAGCGTCTGGTGCGCCAGCCGCCCCTCGAAGCAGTAGGCCACGGTGAACCACCGCCCGCCGCGCGGGAAGCTTTCTATCAGTAGCCCTTCGGCGGGGGGCAGCTCGGAGGCGTGGGCCTGGAGCTTCAGCCAGTCCCGCACGGGCGCGGGCAGGGCCCGCCACTGGCGCGGATCGGCCAGGATGCCGCGCACCCGGCGGGCGAGGTGGGTGGAGAGCGGCAGCCGGCTGCCGGCATAGGCGGGCACGCGCGGCTCGCCCTCGCCGCCGCGGCTGACGATGACGGCACTGACATCGAGCGCCTCGTAGCGCAGCACCTGGCCGCCGAAGATGAAGGTGTGCCCCGGCTCCAGGGTGGAGACGAACCATTCCTCCACCTCGCCCAGCACCGGGCCGCCGCGCAGCCGCACCTTCATCAGCGGCGTCTCGACGATGGTGCCGAGATTCATCCGCAGCTGCCGTGCCACCTGGGGCCCGCGCACATGGACCAGCCCCTCGGCGTCCTGGAACAGCTTGCGGAACCGCTCATAGCCGGAGAGGGCGTAGCCGCCATCCGCGACGAAGCGCAGCACGTCGTCGAAATCCTGGCGGGCGAGGGCGGCGTAGGGGGCGGCGCGGGTCACCTCGGCATAGAGGCCGTCGGGGTGGAAGGGGGCGTGGCAGGCCATGGCCAGGATGTGCTGGGCCAGCACGTCGAGCCCCCCGGGGCGGGGCGGGTCGCCATCCACCTCGCCGGCGGCCACGGCCTGCACGGCGGCGCGGCACTCGATCACCTCGAAGCGGTTGGCCGGCACCAGCGCGGCGCGGCTGGCCTCGTCCATGCGGTGGTTGGCGCGGCCCACGCGCTGCAGCAGCCGCGCCACGCCCTTGGGCGCGCCGACCTGGATCACCTGGTCCACCGCGCCCCAGTCGATGCCGAGGTCGAGCGAGGCGGTGGCGACCACGGCGCGCAGCTTCCCCGCCGCCATCGCCGCCTCCACCTTGCGGCGCTGCTCGACGGTGAGCGAGCCGTGGTGCAGCGCGATGGGCAGGTTGTCCTCGTTCAGCCGCCACAGCGCCTGGAAGGCCAGCTCCGCCTGGGCACGGGTGTTGACGAAGACGATGCTCACCGCCGCCGCGCGCAGCCGGGCATAGACCTCGGGCATCGAGGCCAGCCCCATATGCCCGCCCCAGGGCAGCCGCCCCTCGGGGAGGATGACGTCGAGCGCCGGCGCGGCGCCGCCGGTGGCGCGCACCAGCCGCACGCTTTCGGGCCGGGCGTCCGGCGCCACCCAGGCGGCGATGGCCTCCGGGTGCGCCACGGTGGCGGAGAGGCCGACGCGGCGCAGCCGTGGCGCCAGGGTGGAGAGCCGCGCCAGGCAGAGCGCCAACTGGTCGCCGCGCTTGCCGCCGGCCAGGGCGTGCACCTCGTCCACCACGGCGCATTCGAGATTGCCGAACATCGCCGCCGCCTCGGGCAGGGAGAGCAGCAGGGTCAGGCTCTCCGGCGTGGTGAGCAAAATGTGTGGCGGCTCGGCGCGCTGGCGGGCGCGGCGGTTGGCGGGGGTGTCGCCGGTGCGGGTCTCGATGCGGATATCGAGGCCCATCTCCTCGACCGGCGCCGTCAGGTTGCGGGCGATGTCCACCGCCAGCGCCTTCAGCGGCGAGATGTAGAGCGTGTGCAGCCCCTCATGCGGGGTGCCGGCCCGGGCCGCGCGGTGCAGGCCGGCCAGGCTGGGCAGGAAGCCGGCCAGCGTCTTGCCGCCGCCGGTGGGGGCCACCAGCAGGGCGGATTCCCCCGCCTCGGCGGCCGCCAGCATGGCCAGCTGGTGCGGGCGGGGGCGCCAGCCGCGCGCGGCGAACCAGCTTGCAAAAGGTTCCGGCAATGTTCGCATCGGTGGGGGCGGATATGGCGGTGTTTCCACCCCCTGCCAAGCTTGGCCTTTCCGGCCGGGGGCGTTTACTGCAACGCGCCCCAGCGATCGACCGCCGGCTCCGCGCTGGCCCATTTCCAGCCCTCCGCCTGGCGGCAGGCGGTGGCGACGAACAGCCCCTCGGGCGGCGCCTCCGGCTTGTCGCCGGCCACCGAGAACAGCACCTCGCGGCAGGCGGCCAGCGGCGTGTCGATCACCCGCGTCACCTGGAGCTGTCCGGCCGCGTCGCTGTAGCCGAAGGGCAGCTCGTGGGCGATCTGCCAGGGGCGGCTCTCGCCCGGCGCCATCTCGCCGGCGGCGCGGGCGATGGCGTCCTGCTCGTCCCGCTTCAGCCCGCGCATCCAGCCGCCGATGGCGGCATTGGTGGCGGAGCGGACGCCGAGGCCCACCGCGTAGCCCACCGCCGGGTTGGCGGTGACGGCGCCGGTGGTGGCGCCCGAGACGCCGCCGGCGATGCCGCCGATCAGGTCGCAGCCGCCCAGCAGCAGCGCGCCCAGCGGCAGCGCCGCCAGGGAAAGGCGCCTCACTGCAGCGCCCCCCAGCGCTCGGTGGCCGGCTCGGCGCTGGCCCATTTCCAGCGCGTGCCGTTCTGGCAGATGATGGCAGTGTAGAAATCGGCCGCCTGCTTCTCGGCCTCCACCGAGAAGACGATCTCGCGGCAGCGCAGCGAGAGGGCGCCGATCTCGCGGCTGACCGTCACCTGCCCCGCGCGGTCCTCGGCGATGGGCAGGCTGTGGGCGATCGACCAGCGCGCCACGCGGCCCGCCGGCAGCGGCCCGGCGGCACTGGCGATGCTGTCCTGCTCGGCGCGCTGCAGGCGGCGCTGGGTGTATTGCAGCCCCGCCCGCGCCGCCGACTGCACGCCGATGCCGATGCCGGCGGCCACCGCGCCATTGTCCGTCACCGCGTCGGCCAGGGCGGCGCCGCCGATGCCGGCGAGGTCGGCCGAGCCTTCCGAGAGCACGGCGTTGCAGCCCGGCAGGACTGCCAGCAGGGCGAGGAGGAACACGGGCTTCATCGTTGGGCATCCCTCCCGGGCCATGGGTCTGGCTTCCGGGATAGCCCGGTTTTCCACCCCGGGCCAAGCCCGGCCCTGGCCCGGAGGCGGGAACGAGCGCGTGCCCGCCCGGTTCCGACCCCATCGCCACGGACCGGGAGGATGCCATGAACCGCCTGAAATCACCGACGGGCCGCCGCGCCTTCGGCGCCAGCCTGGCGGCCGGGGCCGGCGCCCTGCTCTGCGCCTGCGGCCAGGCGCGCGCCCAGCATGCGGCGGCGCCGGAGGTGCCGGGCGGGCCGCCCTCCACCCGCAGCCGGGCGCTCGGCGCGGGGGCGGCGCTGCTGCAGGCCAAGGCGCCGCTGAACGCCATGGACCTCTACCTGAACGGCTTCCACTTCTACGCCGACGAGGCGGGCCGCCCGGTCGAGGCGCACCACTACTGCACCCATCTGACCGAGGAGATGCACCAGTGCGTCATCTTCGACAGCAACGAGGAAGGGGCGCGGCTGATCGGCATCGAGTACATCGTCTCGGAGCGCCTGTTCCGCGAATTGCCGGAGGAGGAGAAGCCGCTCTGGCACAGCCACCACTACGAGACCACCTCCGGCCAGCTGGCCATGCCCGGCGTGCCGGAGGCGGTGGAGACGGTGGCGATGCGCCAGCTCTCCACCACCTACGGCAAGACCTGGCACACCTGGCAGGTGGACCGTGGCGACGCCCTGCCGCTCGGCATTCCGCGGCTGATGATGGGCTACACCGCCGACGGCCAGCTCGACCCGGCGAAGCTCGCGGCGCGGGACGAGAAGCTGGGCATCGACACGGCGGCGAAGCGCCGCGCCCGCGCCGAGATCCCGGTGCCGGAGGTGGCCCCCGGCGCCAATGCCTGGGAAGGCGGCCAGACCCCGCAGCTCCGCCTCGAGCAGGTGCCCGTGCGGAAGCCCTGAGCCTGCGGCCGGGGGAGGGGAAGCCCTTCTCCCTCCCCGGCGGTGGCTACGGGTCGAGCCGTTGCAGCACCCGGTCGATGAAGGCGTCCGTCGCGCCCAGGTAGTTGGCCGGCTCGGTCAGCCGGGCGATGGCCGCCTCGTCGAGCGCCGCGCTGATGCATTCGTCGCGGCGCAGCGCCTCGGCCAGCGGGATGGAATCCGCCAGGGCCACGTCGCAGGCATGGTGCACCGCATCATGCGCCGTGCCGCGGCCGATCAGCTCGGCCAGCGCCATCATCACCGCCTCGGCCATGATGAGGCCGCCGCTGGCATCGAGGTTGCGGCGCATCCGGGCGCCATCCACCGTCAGCCCCTCGGCGATGGTGACGGCCTGGGCCAGCGCGCCATGCGCCAGGGTGAAGGCCTGCGGCAGGGCCAGCGGCTCGGCCTGCCAGGGGCCGGTGCCGCGCTCCTGGTCCACCGCCATGGCGCCGAGCATCTGCGGCACCAGCGCGTGCACGCCACGCGCCTGCGCCAGCACGTATTCGCAGGCAATCGGGTTGCGCTTCTGCGGCATGGTGGAGGAGCCGCCGCGCCCCGGTGCATGCGGCTCGAACACCTCCGCCACCTCGCTCTGCATCAGCAGCATCACGTCCGTGGCGAGCTTGGAGAGCGCGCCGGTGAGCAGGCCGAGGAAGCAGACGGCCTCCGCCATGGTGTCGCGCGCGACATGCCAGGGCGCGTCCGGCATGGCGAGGCCGAGCTCCTCCGCCAGCGCCTCCGCCACCTCCAGCCCACGCCCGCCCAGCGAGGCGAGGGTGCCGGCGGCGCCACCGAACTGCACCTTCAGCAGGCGCGGCAGCAGCTGGTCCAGCCGCTCCCGCATGGTGATCAGCGGCGAGAGCCAGATGGCGCATTTGTAGCCGAAGGTGACGGGCAGCGCGTGCTGCAGGTGGGTGCGCCCCGCCATCACCAGCCCGCGGTGCTCCCGCGCCTGCCGGGCCAGCGCCTGGTTCAGCCGGTCCAGGTCGGCGCCCAGCAGCGCGAAGGCCTCGCGCAGCTGGAGCACGATGGCGGTGTCCATGATGTCCTGGGTGGTGGCGCCCCAATGGGTCCAGCGCCCCGCCTCGGTGCCGGCGAGCAACGAGAGCTGCTTGACCAGCCCCACCACCGGGTAGCCGGTGTTGCGCGTGGCGCGCGCCAGCGCCGGCAGGTCCAGCTTCTCGATCGAGGCCACCTCGGCGATGGCCGTGGCGGCTTCCTCGGGGATGATGCCGAGCCGCGCCTGGGCGCGGGCCAGCGCCGCCTCCACCGCCAGCATCTGCCCGATGAAGGCCCGCTCGCCGATCACCGCCCGCATGGCATCGGTGCCGTAGAGGACGGAGAGCACGGCGCCATCGGCTGGGTTGACGGAAAGCATGCGGCTCAGATCTCCAGGAACACGGTTTCGCCCTCGCCCTGCAGGCGGAGGTCGAGCACCCATCGCGCCGCGCCCTCGGGGCGGGCGATCAGGGTGGCGCGGCGCTCCGGCTCGGCGATGGCGGCGAGCAGCGGGTCGGTCTCGTTCAGCGCCTCGCCCGCGAAGTAGAGGCGGGTGACGAGCGGCTTCAGCAGGCCGCGGGCGAAGATGGAGAGTGCCACATGCGGCGCCTGCCAGCCATTGCCGCCGCCGGCCGCCGGCACCGGGCCGGGGCGCAGCGTGACGAAGCGGTAGCGCCCCTCGCGGTCGGTGGCGCAGCGGCCGAAGCCGTGGAAGGGGCCGTCGTAGCGGCCATCCGGGCCGGCCTGCCAGATCTCCACCATCGCATCCGTCACCGGGCTGCCGGCGCCGTCGGCGATGCGCCCGGCCAACTCGATGCGGCTGGTAGCGAGGCCGGCATTCGGCCCGTCGGCACGCAGCAGGTCGGCCCATTCGGGATGGTCGATCAGGTGCCAGTAGGGGCCGGCGGTCTGGCTGGCGGTGGCGCGCGCGCCGCTCATTCCGGGTGGTCCTCCTCGAAGGGCGTCGCGGCACGGCCACGGAGCACGATATCGAACCGGTAGCCCAGCGCGCGGTTCGGCTGGGTGATGCCGAGGTCGAAGCGCGCCACGAGCCGCTCCCGCGCGGCGGCATCGGGCGTCGCGTTGAAGATGGGGTCGAGCGGCAGCAGCGGGTCGCCGGGGAAGTACATCTGGGTGATCAGCCGCTGCGCGAAGCCGGCGCCGAACAGGCTGTAGTGGATGTGCACCGGGCGCCAGGCATTGTGGTGGTTGCCCCACGGGTAGGCGCCGGGGCGGATGGTGGTGTAGCGGTACCAGCCTTCCTCGTCGGTGAACACCCGCGCCTGGCCGGAGAAATGCGGATCGAGCGGCGCGTCATGCGTGTCGCCCGGGTGGGCGTAGCGGCCGGCGGCGTTGGCCTGCCAGATCTCCAGCATGGTGCCGCGGAGCGGGCGGCCATCCTCGTCCAGCACCCGGCCGGCGACGATGATGCGCTCGCCCACCGCCTCGCCGCCGGCATGGCGCGTCATGTCGGGCATCGGCGCGTAGAGGGCCGGGCTCATCGCCGGCGCGGTGGTCTCGGTGGGGCCGTGCGGCACGCGCAGCAGCGGGCGCACGGGGTGGCGCAGCCGCGTGCTGCCGTAATCCGGCACGTCGTACTCCGGCTGGGTGCCTGGCCGGGGCCGGCGATAGCCGTCCGGGCTTTCGGTCATGTCGCTTCCTCCATGGCGCGCAGCGTCTCCTTGGCGAGCTTCAGCGCGTGATTGGCCACCGGCACGCCGGCATAGGCGCCCACCTGCAGCAGCAGCTCGGCCAACTCCTCCGGCGTCACGCCGGTCTGGCGCGTGGCCTTCACATGCAGCACGAACTCCTCATGCCGGCCGAGGGCTGCCATCATGGCAAGAGTCAGCAGGCTGCGCGCGTGGCGGGAGAGGCCGGGGCGGGTCCAGATCTGCCCCCAGACGTTGCGGGTGATGTAGTCCTGGAAGGGCGCGTCCAGCGCCGTGACGGCGGCGCTGGCGCGCGCCACATGCGCCTCCCCCAGCACGGCGCGGCGCACGGCGAGGCCCGCCTCCAGCGGGTCCGGCGCGGGCGCGGCCAGGGCGCCGAGATGCGCCAGCATCGCCGCCGTCACCGTCTCCGCCGCCTCGTAGTTCGGGATGTGCCGCATCCCTGGCAGAACGACGAGGCCGGCGCCGGGGATGCCGTCGCGCAGCGCCTCGGCCGCCGCGATGGGCGAGGCCGGGTCCAGCTCGCCCACCAGCAGGGTGGTGGGGGCGCGCACGCGGCCCTCCACCCCGGCGGCGCGCGCGTCGCGCAGCGCGGCGGCGGCGCCGGCATAGCCCTCCGCGTCGGTGCGCAGCAGCATGGTGCGCAGGCCGAGGCCGGAGGGCGCGTCGGGCTGCGACACCCAGCGCGGCATCACGGCATCGGCCAGCACCTGCGTGCCCTCGGCCCGCACGGCGTCGATGCGCGCCTGCCAGGTGGCGGGGTCCGGGTACTCCAGCGCGGCGCCGATCAGCAGCAGGGAAGCGACGCGTTCCGGGAAATCCGCCGCCAGCTGCAGCGCGATGCGCCCGCCGATGGAAAGCCCCGCCACATGCGCGCGCGTGATGCCCAGCGCGTCGAGCAGCGCCACCACGTCCCGCGCCAGCCCCTGCATGGTGTGGTCGCCCGGCGTCACGCCGGTGAGGCCGTGGCCGCGCATGTCGGGGCGGATGACGCGGAAGCACCGCGCCAGGGCCGGGGCCTGCGGGTCCCAGACATGCTGGGTGGTGCCGATGGAGTGCAGCAGCACCAGCGGCGGCGCATCCTGCGGACCCTCGACGACGCAATGGACCAGATGATCCGCAATCTGGATGAACATGGCTTTTGCCGATCCGCCTTGTATCGATGTGCCGCGACGGTCGCGCCCGCGGTGGCGCCGGTCAATACCCCGTGAAATGCGGCTCAGCCCAGCCACCGCACCAGCGCAAGGGACAGCGCCGGAAAGGCGACGCAGAGCAGCAGCCTTACCACGTCCATGGCCAGGTAGGGCAGCACGCCGCGGTAGATGCGGGCCATCGGCACGTCCCGCGCCAGGGCGGCGACGACGAAGACGTTCAGCCCGATCGGCGGCGCGGTGAGGCCGATGCCCACCACCACCAGCACCAGCACGCCGAACCAGATCGCCGTCTCCTCCGGCGTCAGGCCGAAATCGAGCGCGGTGACGACGGGGAAGAAGATCGGCAGCGTCAGCAGGATCATCGCCAGCTCGTCCATCACCGCGCCGAGCACGATGTAGCTGAGCAGCAGCAGCGCCAGGATGCCGTAGGGCGGCAGCGCCTGCTCCGAGATCCACAGCGCCAGCAGGTCCGGCGCCTGGGTCAGCGCCAGGAAGGCGTTGAACACCTCGGCGCCAAGCAGGATGACGAAGATCATCGCCGTGGTCTCGGCGGTGCCGCGCAGCGCCTGCCACAGCCCGGCAAGGCCCAGGCTGCCGCGCAGCAGCGCCACCGCCAGCGTCGCGACGACGCCGATGGCCGCGCTCTCGGTCGGCGTGAAGACGCCGCCATAGATGCCGCCGACCACGATGACGGCGATGGCCAGCACCGGCAGCACGGCGCGCAGCGCGGCGCGGCGCCCGGCGGCGGAGAGGGCGGGGGCGGGGGGCATCGCCTCCGGCCGGCGCCGCGCCAGCAGCAGGATGGCCAGCGTATAGAGCGCCGCCGCCAGCAGCCCGGGGATGAACGCCGCCATGAACAGCTTGGCGATATTCTGCTCCGTGCTGATGGCATAGACCACCAGGATGACGCTGGGCGGGATCAGGATGCCCAGCGTGCCGCCCACCGCGATGGTGCCGGCGGCGAGGCCGGGCTCGTAGCCGTGGCGCCGCAGCTCGGGCAGGGCGGCGCGGCCGAAGGTGGCGGTGGTGGCCACCGAGGAGCCGCACACCGCGCCGAACGCCGCGCAGGCGCCGATGACGCCGATGGCCAGGCCCCCGCGCCGCTGGCCCACCAGCGCCTGGGCGGCGGTGAACAGGTCGCCCGCCAGCCCGCCGCGCTCGGCGATGGCACCCATCAGGATGAAGAGAGGGATGACGGAGAAGGTGTAGCTGGCGAAGAGATGCCAGGGCGTGGCCTTCAGGTAGTTGGCCAGCACCTCCCACCCCACGATGTGCTGGTAGCCGAAGGCGCCCACCAGCAGCATGGCCAGCCCCACCGGCGCCCGCAGCGCGATGAGCAGCAGCAGCGCGCCGAAGCCGGTGCCGGCGAGCAGGAACTCCTCGCTCATGGCTTCTCCGCCGCCTGCAGGGCGCAGCGCAGCGCCGCCAGGGCGGTGGCCAGCAGCGCCAGCGCGCCGAGGCCGATGGCCCACCACAGCGGCATGGAGAGCACCATGCTGCGCGTGTCGCTGCGCCACGCATCGAGCGCGCCGAGCACCATGCGCCAGCCCAGCAGCGCCGCCGCAGCGGCCCAGACGAGATTCCAGAAGGCGTCGATGACGCGGCACAGCCCGGTGGGCAGCCAGCTCGTGAAGCTGTCCACCAGGATGTTGGCGCGCCGCAGCGTGCCGAAGGCCAGGAAGCCGAACACGGCGAGGCCCGAGCCGGCCTGCACCAGCTCGAAATCGCCCGGGATGGGCTGGCCCAGCAGCCAGCGCCGCAGCACGCTGGCCGCGGTGAGCAGGGCGGTGGCCAGCAGCATGGCGCCGCCGGCCAGCATCAGCGCCCGGCAGAGCAGCGCCACCGGGCCATGCTGCGGCCGGCCTCCGGGGGAGGCGGTCAGGGCCATTGGGTACGGCTCCGGCAGGGGGCGGGGGTCATGGCGGGGCCTCCTGGGGCGGCGGCGTTCGGGCGGGACGCCGGCTGGCCCCGGGCGCGGGGCGCCGGCCGGCGGAGGCGGCGCGGACGGCCCGCCCGGGCCGCGGCTTCAGGCGGCGTAGCGGGCGAACAGCGCGCGGGCATCGGCCAGCAGGGCCGCGCCATCGACATTGCGCCCCTGCATCTGGCCGAGCCATGCCTCCGTCACCGGCGCGCAGGCGGCGCGCCAGCGCTCCGCCTCGGCCGGCTCCAGCTCGATCAGCGTGTTGCCGCGGCGGCGCGCCTGCTCGGAGACGATGACGGCCTGCTCGTCCAGCATGGCGCCCACCATGGCGGCGGCGGCCTGGCCGGACTGCGCATCCAGCACCGCGCGCAGGTCGGCGGGGAGAGACTGGTACTTCGCCTTGTTCATCGCCAGCACGTTGGTGGCGACATAGAAGGTGGGGCTGCCGGGGAAGGCGGTGTGGTTGCGCACCAGCTCCTGCAGCTTGATGGAGGGCACCACCTCCCACGGCACCACGGCGCCGTCCAGCACGCCCTGGGTCAGCGCCTCCGGCACCTGCGGCACCGGCATGCCGACGGGCGCGGCACCGAGCGCGCGCAGCCCCTCGCCGGCCTGCCGCGTCGGGAAGCGCAGCTTCATGCCGCGCAGATCCTCGAGCTTGCGCACCGGGCTGCGGGAGTGGATCAGTCCGCCATCATGCGACCAGAAGCAGAGCGGGTGCACCTCGCCGAACTCATCGGCCAGGTGCCTCTCGGCGAAGGCCTGGGTGGCGCGTGCATTGGCCAGGCCGCTGCGGTTGGCGGTGAAGGGCAGCTCCAGCGCCTCGATGCGGGGGAAGCGGCCGGCGGTGTAGCCGGGCAGGGTCCAGATGATGTCGGCCACGCCGTCGCGCGCCTGGTCGTAGAGCTGCGGCGGCGCGCCGCCGAGCTGCATGGCGGGGAAGATGCGGATCTTCAGCCGGCCGGCCGAGGCCTCCTCCACCTTCTTCGCCCAGGGCGCCAGGAAGTTGCGGTGCACGTTGGAGACGGCGGGGAGGAAGTGGTGCAGCCGCAGCGTCACCTCCTCGGCGCGCGCGGGGCGGGGGCCGAGCAGGGCGGGCGCGGCGAGGGCGGCGGAGGCCAGCCCCAGCAGATGGCGGCGTTGCACCATGGACGGTTTCCTTATGTCTTCCGGACGGCGGGCGGCGGTCGGGCGGCCTCCAAACTTTCTAACGTGACGCCAGTGACGGCCGCAATCATCTTGCGCGTCCGCCGGGCGGGACCGGCCGAGGCACGGGGAAAGGCCCACTCAGCGTTTCCTTAATCCTCTTCGTACAGAGTCGAAGCGCCTGAAACATCCAACGCTTGCCGCCCCACGGCCAGAGGTTCCGCATGACAGTTTCCATCCCACCCGAGCTGCGGCAGCGCCTGTCCACCTTCGGCATCACCGCGGAGGATCTGGAAGTGCTTCCGAGCCTGCGCGACTTCGCCGAGAAGACCCTGCCGGGCCTTCTGGAGCGGGGCCTCTCCCGCCTGGCCAGCTGGCCGGAGGCGATGGCGGCCCTGCGCCACCCGGAGGTGCACCGCCTGCGGGTGGCGCACTGGCAGCGGGTGGCCACGGGACAGCTGGATGCGGGATTTCTGGAATCGGCGGAGGCGCTGGGGGTGGCGTTGCACCGCCATGGCATGCCGATCTACGGGGTCGGCCTCTGCGGCGTCACCACCCTGAACCTGATCAGCGAGGAGCTGGGCCTGAACCCGCCCGGCCCCGGCTGGGTGCGGCGGGAGGCGGCCCGCAAATTCGCCCTGCGGCTGAGCCTCTCGCATGTCGCCTGGCTGCATTGCGAGCTGCTGCTGGAGTGTTTCACGCGGGCCGAGAAGGCAGCGCGGACCAGCCTGACCAACCGTCTCGTCGGCACCTTCGAGCAACGCATGAGCGGCGTGGTGGAGGAGCTCGGCCAGTCGGTGCGGCAGATGGAGGAGGCTGTCCAGGTCATCGTCGGCAATGCGGGCCGCATCGGCGAGGTGTCCGGCACGGTGGCGCAGTCCGCCGCGCGGGCGGACCAGGATGTGCAGGCGGCCGCCAGCTCGGCCGAGCAGCTCACCAATTCGGTCGGCCAGATCAGCCGCCAGCTCGGCGAGGCGACCCGCATCGCCGCCCGTGCCGTGGAGGATGCCCGCCGCACGGACACGGTGGTGCAGGCCCTGGCCGAGGGCGCCAAGCGGATCGACGACGTGGTGAGCCTCATCAACAGCATCGCCGGCCAGACCAACCTGCTGGCGCTGAACGCCACCATCGAGGCGGCGCGGGCCGGCGAGGCGGGCAAGGGCTTCGCGGTTGTGGCCAGCGAGGTGAAGAACCTCGCCAACCAGACCGCCAAGGCCACGGAGGAGATCAGCGGCCAGATCGGGCAGGTGCAGGGCGCGACGCGCGAGGCGGTGGCCGCGATCGAGAACATCGCCCGTACCATTGACGAGATCAACCAGATCGCCGCCGCCATCGCCGAGGCGGTCGCGCAGCAGGGCCAGACGGCCGACGCCATTGCCCGAACCGTGCAGCAGGCCGCCGCCGGCAACCGCCGCGTCAGCGAGATGATGCGCGGCTTCGAGGCGGATGCCTCCTCCGCCCGCCAGGTGGCCGGGCAGCTCAGCAGTGCGGCCGGCGGTCTCGGCGGCCATTCCCGCTCGCTGCGCCAAGCGATGGATGGCTTCATGAGCGAGGTGCGCAGCGCCTGACGCAAAGCCCGGGGGAGCGGCTCAGGCGCCGCCGCCCACCCCCGACACCTGCTGCTCGCCCTGGCCGCGCATCGCCCAGCCGGTGGTGCGCTGCTCGATGGCGGCGGCCACCGCATACATGGCCACGCCCATGAAGGCCGTGACCATCAGCCCGGCGAAGACCAGCGGCACGTCGAAGCGGCTGCTGGCCAGCATCATCAGCTGGCCGATGCCCTTGTTGGCCGCCACCGTCTCCGCCAGGATCGAGCCGACGAAGGCCACCGTGATGGCGATCTTCAGCGAGGCGAAGAAATAGGGCATCGCCCGCGGCAGCCCCACCTTGCGGATGATGTCGAGCGGCCGGGCGCCCAGCGCCCGCAGCACGTCGCGCAGCTCCGGCTCCACGGTGGCGATGCCGGTGGCCACGTTCACCACGATCGGGAAGAAGCTGATCAGGAAGGCGGTGATGATGGCGGGCACCGTGCCGATGCCGAACCAGATCACCAGGATCGGCACCACCGCCACCTTGGGCACCGAGTTGAAGCCGATCAGCAGCGGGTAGAGCCCGTGGTAGAGCAGGGTGGAGGAGCCGATCGCCACCCCCAGCGCCAGGCCGAAGAGGATGGCCAGGCCGAAGCCCACCAGCGTCGTCATCAGCGTCTGCCAGGCATTCTCCAGCAGCGGCTGCCACCACTGCACCATGCTGGCGGCGATGGCCGAGGGGGCGGGCAGGATGAAGGCATCGATGGCGAAGCCATGCACCGCCGCCTCCCACAGCAGGAAGGTGCCGAGGATGATCAGCCAGGGCAGCAGCCCCTGCAACCGGCGGCGGCGGCGGGCGGCGGCGGCCATCGCCTCCACGCGCCGGGCATTGGCGTCCCCGCGGCGGGGGGCTGGGGCGTCGCCGCGCGGCGGGGCTGGGGCGCCTTCGCCCTGGGGGCCGGCGTCATGCGGCATGGTCGGTCTCCTGCCCCTGGCGGGCGGCGTTGATGTGGTCGCGCAGCTCGTGCACCAGGGCCTGGAACTCGGCGGTGTAGGTGTCATCCAGCCGGCGCGGGCGGGGGAAGGGGACGCGCCGCTCGGCCAGGATGCGGCCGGGGCGGGAGGACATCACCAGCACCCGGTCGGCCAGATACACGGCCTCCTTCAGGTCGTGCGTCACCAGGATGACGGTGGGCTTCAGCGTCAGGCAGACCTCCTGCAGCTGCGCCCAGAGATCCTCGCGGGTGAAGATGTCGAGCGCGCCGAAGGGCTCGTCCAGCATCAGCAGCTGCGGGTCGTGGATCAGGGCGCGGCAGAGGCTGGCGCGCTGCTGCATGCCGCCCGAGAGCTGGTAGGGGTACTTCCCCTCGAAGCCGGCGAGGCCGACCATGGCGAGAAGCTGCCGCGCCTTCGCCTCATAGGCGGCCCGCTCGGCGCGCAGGCGGCGGCGGTGCGGCTCCACCACCTCCAGCGGCAGCATCACATTGGCCAGGATGGTGCGCCAGGGCAGCAGGGTGGGGTTCTGGAAGGCCATGCCCACCATGGGCAGCGGCCGGTCCACCTCCTGCCCGCCGACAATGACGCTGCCGGCGCTGGAGGGCCACAGCCCGCTCACCAGCTTCATCAGCGTGGACTTGCCGCAGCCCGAGGGGCCCACCACGGCGACGAACTCGCCCCGCGCCACGGAGAGCGTGGCATTGCGCAGCGCCAGCGTGCCCTCGGCCCCGCCATAGCGCATCGAGACCTGATCGATCTCGACGAAAGGTCGCTCCACCGCCGCCATGCCGCACCTCCACCCTGCCGGTCCCGTTGACCGGGGGCCAACTGCCAGCCCAGCCCAGGCGAAGCAAGCGCCGCGCCAGGGGGTGGGGCCGGAAAGCGCGGGCGGCGGCACGGTTCTGCCCGCCCGCTGGGCAATCCGGCCCGGCCGGGCGCAACGCCGCCGGGCAGGGCGCGTTCCCGCCATATCCCGAGCGCGCTAGCCTGGCCTGGCATGATGATCGACGCCCTCCTCACCCCCTCCGAGATGGCGGAGGCCGCCGGCGCCGCCGCCGCCGCCGGCCATGCCGGCCTCGCGCTGATGCGCGCGGCCGGCGGCGCGGTCCAGCGCGCGGTGCGCCGGCGCTTCCGCCCCTGCCGCGTGCTGGTGCTGGCCGGCCCCGGCAACAATGGCGGCGATGGCTATGTGGCGGCGCGCCTGCTGGAGCAGGCGGGCTGGCCGGTGGCCGTGGCGCCCCTCGCGGCCCCGCGCCCGGGCACCGATGCCGCCACGGTGGCCGCCGAATGGCGCGGCCCGGTGGTGCCGCTGGATGCCACCGAGATCGGCCGGGCCGGGCTGGTGATCGACGCGCTGTTCGGCGCCGGCCTCGCGCGGCCGCTGGCGCCGGATCTGGCCTCGCTGCTGCGCGGCGCCACGGCGCCGCTGGTGGCGGTGGATGTTCCGTCGGGGCTGGATGGCGCCACCGGCCAGCCGCTGGGCGGCTTCGCGCCGCAGGCGGTGCTCACCGTCACCTTCTTTCGCCGCAAGCCGGGGCACCTGCTGCTGCCGGGGCGGGCGCTTTGCGGCACGGTCGAGCTGGCGCAGATCGGCCTGCCGGAGAGCGTGCTGCCCGGCATCGGGCCGCGCGCCTTCCGCAACGGTCCGGGGCTGTGGGCACTGCCGCGCCGTGATGCCGGGAGCCACAAGTTCAGCCTGGGCCATGTCACCCTCCTGGCCGGGGCGGAGATGCCGGGTGCCGCCCGGCTGGCGGCCGGGGCCGCGCGGCGGGCCGGGGCCGGTCTGGTGACGGTGGCGGCGCCGGATGCCGCCCCCGCCGCCCTGTTCCGCGCCGGCGAGCCGGGGCTGCTGGTGAGCGAGGCGCCCCCCGCCGCGCTGCTGGAGGATGCCCGGCGCAATGCCTGGCTGCTCGGCCCCGGCCTGCCGGCGGGGCCGGAGGCGCTGGCGGTGCTGCGCCAGGTGGTGCGGGCCGGGCGCGCCGTGGTGGCCGATGGCGGCGCGCTGACGGCTGCCGCCGGCAACCCCGGGGCGCTGCATGGCGCGGCGGTGCTGACGCCCCATGCCGGGGAATTCGCCCGCGTCTTCGGCCCGCCCGGCGCCGACCGGCTGGCCGCCGCCCGCGCCGCCGCCGCGCGGACCGGCGCGGTAACGGTCCTGAAAGGCGCCGACAGCATCATCGCCGCGCCGGATGGCCGTGTGGCGATCAACGACCATGCGCCGCCCGCCCTGGCCACCGCCGGCAGCGGCGATGTGCTGGCCGGGCTGGTGGCCGGGTTGCTGGCGCAGGGCATGGCGCCGTTCGAGGCGGCCTGCGCCGCTGTGTGGCTGCATGGCGAGGCGGCGTTCCGTGCCCTGGGCGGCGCGCCGCCGCAGGCGCCGCTGGTGGCGGAGGCGCTGCTGCCGGAGATCGGCGCGAGTATCGCCGCACGCCTTTCCTTTTGACCCTGGGCTGCGGCAGATTGCTCACCACATGTTTCATCAGATTTCAGGATCGCGTGGTCCACACTGCCGTCGAGGGTCTCCCGGCCCGGGCTGAATGGAGGAGGGATCAATGTCGGATGTCGCCGTCGCCGAAGTCGGCTTCTTCGATCGGGCGCTGAAGAAGGTCTCGCTGCTGTGGCGGGACATGGCCTCCTCTGTCTCCACCCCGGCCGAGGGGCTGTCCTGGGAGGCGCGGATGCGCGCCTGCCTGGAGGCGCGCGGTGGCGAGGTCTCCGCCCGGGCACGCGCCGCCGACCTGGCGCAGGCCTATCTGGGGCTGGACGAGACGGGACGGGTGGCCTTCTTCAGGGCGCTGGCCGGCTTCGACTCCGACCCGGCAGCGGTGGAGGGGGCGATGCGCGAGGTGAGCGCGGCGCCGGACGCCGCCGCCCGCGCCAGCGCCAAGGCGAAGCTGCGCCGGGTGCTGGAGCCGCCGCGCCTGCGGCTGCTGACGCAGTTCACCTCCATCCCCAACGGCATGAAGTTCCTGGTGGATCTGCGCGCCGACCTGGTGCGGCTGATGGGGGCCGACCCGATGCTGCGGGCGCTGGACGCCGACCTGCGCAGCCTGCTGGGAAGCTGGTTCGACCTCGGCTTCCTCGACCTGCGGCGGATCGACTGGAACTCGCCCGCCGCGCTGCTGGAGAAGCTGGTGGGCTATGAGGCGGTGCACCGCATCCGCACCTGGCGGGACCTCAAGAACCGGCTGGATTCCGATCGCCGCTGCTACGCCTTCTTCCACCCCCGCATGCCGGAGGAGCCGCTGATCTTCGTCGAGGTGGCGCTGGTGAAGGGGCTGTCCGGCTCGGTGCAGACGCTGCTGGACGAGCGCGCCCCGGTGCAGGACCCCCGCGCCGCGGACACGGCCATCTTCTACTCCATCAACAATTGCCAGCGCGGGCTGGACGGCATCTCCTTCGGCAATTTCCTGATCAAGCGGGTGGTTTCGCTGCTGTCGGAGGAGTTCTCGAACCTCAAGACCTTCTCCACCCTCTCCCCCATTCCCGGCTTCCGCCGCTGGCTGGAGGAGCAGCTCATCGAGCCGCACCCGAAGCTGCTGACGGAGGAGGAGAACAAGCAGCTTGTCGAGCTCTCCGGCCTGGCCGACGGCAATGCCGCGCTGCGTGCGCTGCTGGGCGGCCGCCGGCCGCTGACCGAAGGGTGGGGGCCGAAGACCGAGCCGGTGCTGACGCGGCTCTGCGCCCGCTACCTGGTGCTGGAGACCGGCCGCGGCGGCCGCCGTGCGCGCGACCCGGTGGGGCATTTCCACCTCTCGAATGGCGCCCGGGTGGAGCGGATCTGCTGGCGCGGCGACATCTCGGAGAAGGGGATGCGCGAGAGCCTCGGCTTCATGGTCAACTATCTCTACGACCCGGCCAAGATCGAGGATTACCACGAGGGCTATGTCGGCGAGGGCAGCCGCGCCGCCGCCACCGCGCTGCGCAAGCTGGCCCGCAGCGGGCCCTGAACCCGTAGCCCCTGAACTACAGTCCGGGGACGACTAGCCGGCCCTGGTCCCAGGGTGGGGACCTCACCTCGGCAGGGGAGACGGGACGGGAAGGGCGTTGAAGCCGGGCCGCGCGAACAGATAGCCCTGGAACAGCGTGACTCCGAGTTCCCGCAGCACCTGGAGCTCGCCTTCCGTCTCCACGCCCTCCGCCACCACCTGGATGGACAGGTCCCGGCACATCGCGACGGTATGGCGCAGGATGATGCGCCGTGCGGCGTCCGTATCCGCCCCACGCAGCAGCCCCATGTCGAGCTTGACGATATCGGGCTGGAACATGGCCAGCAGGTTGAGGCCCGACCAGCCGCTGCCGAAATCGTCGATGGCGGTGCGGAAGCCGGTGGCGCGGTAGGTGGAGAGGATGTTGAGCAGGTGCGCGGGGTCCGCCATCGCCTCCCCCTCGGTGAACTCGAAGATCAGGCGCTCGCGCGGCAGGCTGACGCGGCGGGCCGCCTCCAGGCTGGCACGGATGCAGGCCTGGGGCTCGTACACGGCGTTGGGCATGAAGTTGATGGAGAGCGAGGCCTCCGTCCCGCCCAGCCCCAGCGCCGCCGCCTGCTCGATCGCCTGCACGCGGCAGCGCTGGTCGAAGGCATAGCGGTTGTCCGGCCCCACCTGGGCGAGGACGTGGCTGGCCGGCTCCCCCTGCGCCCCGCGCACCAGCGCCTCATAGGCAAAGATGGCGGTGCCGCCGGGAATCAGGGCGACGATGGGCTGGAAGGCCATAGCGATCGGCGGCAGGCTTGCCCGGGCCTCCGAGCGGCATCCAAGGCAGCCGCGCGCGGAGGGCAGAGAATCGTGCGGCATGGGGAAGGACCTTTGTGCAGACGGCAAGCCTGCGACCTTGCACCAATCCGACGGCCGCCTCGTCCCGGTTGATAAGGTCAAGTGGTGAACATGCGGTGACTTGGTGGCGGGCCCAAAGCCTCCTAGGCTGGCCTGGTCCAGGACCAGATCACCCGGAAAGGGGAGCCCATGAACGCCACGCCAGACCGGCGCGCGCTGCGCGCCGCGGAAGACCCCGCCCGGCGCCTCCGCCTCCTGCGCGCACTGGAGAAGAAGCTCCTCTGGCTTTCGGCCTGGACCATCCACAATGCCAACCACATCCGCCCCAACCGGGACGGGCTGAAGGTGGGCGGGCACCAGGCCTCCTCCGCCTCGGTCGCCGCGATCATGACGGCGCTCTACTTCGACATCCTGCGGCCGCAGGACCGGGTGGCGGTGAAGCCGCATGCCGGGCCGGTGTTCCACGCGGTGAACTACCTGCTGGGCCGGCAGGAGCGGGAGAAGCTCACCACGCTGCGGCAGTTCGGCGGCATCCAGCCCTATCCGAGCCGGGTGAAGGACGGGGCGGAGGTGGATTTCTCCACCGGCTCCGTGGGCCTCGGCGTGGCGCTCACCTCCTTCGCCGCGCTGGTGCAAGACTATGTGCACCTGCACGGGCTGGCGCGGGAGGGCATGCCCCAGGGGCGGCACGTCGCCATCGTGGGCGATGCGGAACTCGATGAAGGCAACATCTACGAGGCCCTGCTGGAGGGCTGGAAGCACGACATCCGCGATGTCTGGTGGGTGATCGACTACAACCGCCAGAGCCTCGATTCCGTGGTGCCGGACCGGCTGTTCGGCCGCATCGAGGGGCTGTTCCGCGACATGGGGTGGAACGTTGTCACCCTGAAATACGGCCGCAAGCTGGAGGCCGCCTTCGCCCGCGAGGATGGCGAGCATCTGCGCCGCTGGATCGACGACTGCCCGAACAGCCTCTACTCGGCGCTCACCTTCCAGGGCGGCGCCGCCTGGCGCGCGGCGCTGCTGGCGGAGTTGGGGCGCATCGACGGCATCCGTGCCATCATCGACCCGCTGACGGACGAGGAACTCGGCGCTCTGATGACCAACCTCGGCGGCCACGACATCGAGACGCTGACGGAGGCCTTCCGCGCCCAGGAGGCGGCGGGGGACCAGCCCACCTGCTTCATCGCCTACACGGTGAAGGGCATGGGCCTGCCCTTCGCCGGGCACAAGGACAACCATGCCGGGCTGATGACCCGCGAGCAGATGGAGGTGTTCCGCGCCGAGATGGGCATCCGCCCCGGCCATGAGTGGGACCGCTTCGAGGGGCTCGACATCCCGGAGGACGAGCTGGCCGACTTCCTGGCCGGCCTGCCCTTCGCGCAGAAGCTGACGCCGGAGGGGCGCTGCCTCTCGGCGTCCGAGGTGCCGGTGCCGGCCACGCTCAGCCCGCCGCGCCTGCCGCCCAACAGGATGCTCTCCACCCAGGCAGGCTTCGGCGAGATGCTGGCCGAGATCGGCCGCGGCGGGCGCGAGACGCAGGCGATGGCCAGCCGCATCGTCACCACCAGCCCGGACGTGACGGTCTCCACCAGCCTCGGCCCCTGGGTGAACCGGCGCGGCATCTTCGACCGGCACCTGAAGAACGACGTGTTCCGCGATGCCAAGCTGGCCTCCGCGCAGCGCTGGGGCATGTCGCCCAAGGGGCAGCATGTGGAGTTGGGCATCGCCGAGCAGAACCTGTTCCTGGTGCTGGGCGCGCTGGGGCTGGCGGACCGGATGCACGGCGCCCGGCTGCTGCCGGTCGGCACGGTGTACGACCCCTTCGTCAACCGCGGCCTCGATGCGCTGATCTATGCCTGCTACCAGGATGCGCGCTTCCTGCTGGTCTCCACCCCCTCCGGCCTGACGCTGGCGCCGGAGGGCGGGCAGCACCAGAGCAGCAACACGCCGCTGCTCGGCATCGCGCAGGACCGGCTGGCGAGCTACGAGCCGGCGCACACGGACGAGCTGGCCATCCTGCTGCGCCACGCCTTCCACCACATGCAGCAGCCGGATGGCTCGGCGGTGTGGCTGCGGCTTTCCACCCGCGGCATCGCGCAGCCCGAGCGGGTGCTGGACCCGGCGGCGGTGATCGCCGGCGGCTACTGGGCGGTGGCGCCGGAGCCCGGCGCGCGCATCGCCATCGCCTACCAGGGCCCGGTGGCGCCGGAGGCCATGGCCGCCTTCGAGGCGCTGCGGGAGGAGGAGCCGGGGGCGGGGCTGCTCGCCATCACCAGCCCGGACCGGCTGCATGCCGGCTGGCTGGCGGCGCGGCGCGCGGCGCGGCAGGGGCCCGGGGCCGCGTCGTCAGCGATCGAGCGGCTGCTGGCGCCGCTGGCGCCGGGTGCCGCCATCGTCTCGGTGCTGGATGGCCACCCGGCGGCGCATGCCTGGATGGGGGCGGTGCGCGGCCAGCGCGTGGTGCCGCTGGGCGTGGACCGTTTCGGCCAGTCCGGCGACATCCCCGACCTCTACCGGGAATACGGCCTGGACACCGACGCCATCCTGGACGCCTGCGCCCAGGCGCTTCTGGAAAGCTGACAGAGAAAAGAAGGGGGCTTCCGGGGGAATTCCTTCCCCCGGACCTTTTTACTTCCTGAAGAACTCGCTCAGCCGCCGCACCGTCTCGCGTGCCAGCGCCGTGTCGATGGCGAAGCACAGCCGGAGCTTGCCCTGCCCGGAGGGCCCGAAGGCGGTGCCCGGCGCCAGCCCCACCTTGGCTTCGCGCAGGATGCGGACGGCGAGTGCCTTGGCGTCCGTCTCCCCCTCCACCGAGAACATCACGTAGAAGCTGCCTTCCGGCGCCTCGGCGCGGATGCCGGGGATGGCGGCCAGCCCCTCGCAGATGATGCGGCGGCTCTCCTGGCAGCGCCCCACCATGGTGCGGATGAAGTCGTCCCCCTGCTCCAGCGCGGCGATGCAGGCGTACTGGATGAAGGTGGGGATGCTGGTGGTGTTGTACTGGCCGAGATTGTCGAACACCGCGGCCATGCCCTCGGGGAAGATCAGCCAGCCGGCGCGCCAGCCGGTCATCGCCCAGTTCTTCGAGAAGGTGTTGCTGACCAGCAGCCTGTCGGTGCCGTCGCAGATCTCGAGGAAGGAGGGGGCGATGGCGTTGCCGTAGGTGAAGTGGTTGTACACCTCGTCCGACAGGATCCAGAGGCCGTGCTTCCGGGCGAGGTCGCGCACCGCCTCCATCTCGGCCCGCGGCATCACCCAGCCGGTCGGGTTGGAGGGGGAATTGATGGCGATGACGCGGGTGCGGGGCGTGATGGCGGCGGCGATGTCCTCCAGCGCCAGGTGGAAGCCGCCCGCCTCGGTCTGCCGCAGCGCCACCGGCACCGGGCTGCCCCCCAGCACGCGCACCGTCTCGGCCAGGTTCGGCCAGTGGGGGGCGGGGAAGATCACCTCGTCGCCCGGGCTGAGCACGGCCTGCAGGCCCTGCATGATGGCGTTCATGCCGCCGGCGGTGAGGGTGAAGCGGCTGGCCGGCACCTCCACCCCCCAGTGGCGGCGGTGGTAGTCGGAGAGCGCTTGGCGCAGCCGGGGCAGGCCGAGGGCGTAGGTGTAGCGGGTCTGGCCCTCGCGCATGGCGGCGGCGGCGGCCTCGACGATGAAGGGCGGGGTGGGCAGGTCGCCCTCGCCGATCCAGAGCTTGATCACCTCCGGGTCGTCCCGCCCCAGATCGGCGATCTCGGCGATCTGGTTGGTGGACAGGGCGCGGATGCGCTCCGGCAGGTCGTCCAGCGGCGCGTGGAGGGCGGGGGAGGAGGCTGTGGTGGCGGTGCTCATGCGGACCTCGGGCATCGTCCAGACTGTGTGCCGGGCGCCGCGCAGCCGCGCAAGCGGGATGGAATGGGCGCCGATGACGGCGGGGACCCTTTCAAAGACGATGCCACTGCGCTAAACGCGCCCCCTTATGGAGACGCCGGGACTGCGTTCGCGGGCGTGGTGGAACTGGCAGACACGCTGGATTTAGGTTCCAGTGGCGCAAGCCGTGGGGGTTCAAATCCCTCCGCCCGCACCACCGGCGACCGGCGCAGGACTGAATTTCAGGAGCATGGTGTGGCGATGCAGGTGACCGAGCTGGCAGCCGAGGGGCTGAAGCGGGCCTTTACCGTGGTGGTTCCGGCGGCTGATATCGCCGCGGCGCGCGATCAGCGTCTGGTCTCGCTGGCCAAGGAGATCCGCATGCCGGGCTTCCGCCCCGGCAAGATCCCGATGGGCGTGGTGAAGCAGCGCTACGGCTCCGCCATCATGGGCGAGGTGCTGGAGGAGCAGGTGCAGTCGGTCACCAAGACGGTGATCGACGAGCGCGGCCTGCGCCCGGCCATGCAGCCCAAGATCGAGCTGGTGAATTTCTCGGAGGGTGCCGACCTCGAGTTCAAGATCGAGCTGGAGCAGCTGCCCGAGATCCCGCTGCCCGATTTCTCGGCGATCAGCCTGGAGAAGCCGGTGGCCAAGGTGGGCGACGAGGACGTCACCAAGGCGCTGGAAGGCATCGCCTCCCGCAACCGCGCCATGGAGGATGTGGCCGAGTCCCGCCCCGCCGCCCAGGGCGACGTGGTGGTGACGGATTTTGTCGGGCGGCTGGTCGAGGGGAAGGAGCTGCTCTCCGGCGAGCCGGCGCAGAGCTGGAAGCTGACCCACGCGGGCGGTAGCGGGAGCCTGGAGCCGGCGGAAGGTGGCGCCCAGGTCAAGCTTTTGGAGGCCAAGGCGGCGCGCATCGTCTTCGCGGCCGGACTGCCTGCCGAAGGCGGCGCTTCCTTGACGCTGTCCTTCCGCTGGAAGGCTGACGCCGCCCTGCCGGAGAGCGCCAAGTCGGTCGTGTTCTTCGAGCTGCAGGACGGCGGCACCGTCCTGCAGTCCGGCGAGACGCAGATCGCCAATCCTGGCCCGGCCGAGTCGTCCGTGACCGCGAGCTGGACCGTGCCGGCGGATGCCAAGGGCCAGTTGCGCGTCAGCGTGCGCATCGAGCTGGGTGGCAAGCAGGACGACACCATCCTGACCGTGACCCAGGCGAGCCTGCGCCAGGGTGGCGATGCGGCCGGGCTTTCCGAGCCCTTCCCCGGCGGCACGGGCACGGACATGCCGGTGGAGATCGGCGGCAGCGGGTTCATCCCCGGCTTCGCCGAGGGTCTGGAGGGCATCCAGGTGGGTGAGACCCGCCATGTGGACGTGACCTTCCCGGCCGAGTACGGCGCCGCCGAGCTGGCCGGCAAGCCGGCCCGCTTCGAGCTGACTGCCAAGAAGCTGCAGAAGCCGGTCGATGCCGCGCTGGACGACGAGTTCGCCAAGAAGCTCGGCCTGGCCAGCCTGGACGAGCTGAAGCAGCGCATCACCGAGACGCTGCAGGGCGAGTACGACCAGCTCTCCCGCCTCAACGTGAAGCGCAAGCTGCTCGACGCCCTCTCGGCCCAGGCCAGCTTCGAGGTGCCGCCCTCGATGGTGGAGGCCGAGTTCGCCCAGATCTGGCAGCGGGTCGAGGCCGACCTGAAGGCCGGGCAGCTGGACGAGGAGGACAAGGGCAAGGATGAGGAAGCGCTGAAGAGCGACTACCGCGCCATTGCCGAGCGCCGCATCCGCCTCGGGCTGCTGCTGTCCGAGATCGGCCGCAGCAACAACATCCAGGTGACGAACGAGGAACTCTCGCGCGCCATGCGCACCGAGGCCCAGCGCTACCCGGGCCAGGAGCGGCAGGTGCTGGAGTTCTTCCAGAAGAACCCGCAGGCGATCGAGAATCTGCGCGCCCCGATCTTCGAGGAGAAGGTCGTCGACTTCATGCTCGAACTGGCCCAGGTCACCGAGAAGGAAGTGCCGGCGGGCGAGCTCTCGGCCGATCCGGCCGGCTGAGCACCGCCTCAGGGCCAGGTGAGACCGCGGGCCGGGGGTGGATTTGCCGCTCCCGGCCCGCTGCCATGTGCGCCGGCCCTCTTTCGCGCCGGCTCCGGCTGCCCCATGTTAACCTGTGAAGCTTTAGGGTGACGGTGGCGGGCCGGTGCCGGGGCGCCGCGGGCAGGGGCCCGCGGGAGGGTTCCGGGGCACCCGCTGCCGCGAGAGGATGCAAAATGCGGGACCGCGATCCGGTCGAACTGTACAACAACCTCGTCCCGATGGTCATCGAGCAGACCGCCCGGGGCGAACGGGCCTTCGACATCTATTCGCGCCTGCTGAAGGAGCGGATCATCTTCCTGACGGGTCCGGTCTACGACCAGATGTCGTCGCTGATCTGCGCCCAGCTGCTGTTCCTGGAGAGCGAGAATCCGAACAAGGATATCGCGTTCTACATCAACAGCCCGGGCGGCGTGGTCTCGGCCGGCCTCGCGATGTACGACACCATGCAGTACATCCGCAGCCCGGTCAGCACCGTGTGCCTCGGCATGGCCGCCTCGATGGGCAGCCTGCTGCTGACGGCCGGCGAGAAGGGCAAGCGATTCGCCCTCCCCAACAGCCGCATCATGGTGCACCAGCCCTCGGGCGGGGCGCAGGGGCAGGCCACGGACATCGAGATCCAGGCGCGCGAGATCCTGGCGCTGCGCAAGCGGCTGAACCAGATCTACGTGAAGCACACCGGCCAGCCGATCGAGGAGATCGAGCGCAAGCTCGAGCGCGACAGCTACATGTCGGCCGAGGAAGCGAAGGAGTTCGGGCTGATCGACCAGGTGGTCGAGGAGCGGCCCACGACCCCGGCGGAAGCGCCGAAGGGGTGACATGGCACCGGGGCCGCACAGTCCCGGGGCAGACCCGCAGGGCGGGGGTGGGAGCGGCGCGGGCCGCCCGCCCCTGTTCCAACTTCCCCCTGGATGACAGGGGGGCTACAGTCCCGCAAGATCGCCCGGCCCAACGCCGGGGGGTCCAGGAGCGCGCATGAGCAAGTCCGGCGACTCAAAGAACACCCTGTATTGCTCGTTCTGCGGCAAGTCGCAGCACGAGGTACGCAAACTCATCGCCGGCCCGACGGTCTTCATCTGCGACGAGTGCGTCGAACTCTGCATGGACATCATCCGTGAGGAGCACAAGACGCATCTGGTGAAGTCCCGTGACGGGGTGCCGACCCCGCGCGAGATCTGCAAGGTGCTGGATGATTACGTGATCGGGCAGGAACACGCCAAGCGCGTGCTCTCGGTTGCGGTGCACAATCATTACAAGCGCCTGGCCCACGGCGCGAAGACCGGCGAAGTCGAGATCGCCAAGTCCAACATCATGCTGGTCGGCCCCACCGGCTCCGGCAAGACGCTGCTGGCCCAGACCCTGGCGCGCATCCTCGATGTGCCCTTCACCATGGCCGACGCTACCACGCTGACCGAGGCCGGCTATGTCGGCGAGGATGTCGAGAACATCATCCTCAAGCTGCTCCAGTCGGCCGACTACAATGTGGAGCGGGCCCAGCGCGGCATCGTCTATATTGACGAGGTCGACAAGATCAGCCGCAAGTCGGACAACCCCTCGATCACGCGCGACGTGTCGGGCGAGGGCGTCCAGCAGGCGCTGCTCAAGATCATGGAAGGCACCGTGGCCTCCGTGCCGCCGCAGGGCGGGCGCAAGCACCCGCAGCAGGAATTCCTGCAGGTCGACACCTCGAACATCCTCTTCATCGTCGGCGGCGCCTTCGCCGGCCTCGAGAAGATCATCGCCGGCCGCGGCAAGGGCTCGGGCATCGGCTATGGCGCCGAGGTCAAGGGGCCGGATGAGCGCCGCACCGGCCAGATCCTGCGCGAGGTGGAGCCCGAGGACCTGCTGAAGTTCGGCCTGATCCCGGAATTCATCGGCCGCCTGCCGGTCATCGCCACGCTCGACGACCTGGACGAGAAGGCGCTGATCGAGATCCTGACCAAGCCAAAGAATGCCCTGGTCAAGCAGTACCAGCGCCTGTTCGAGATGGAGGCCACCAAGCTGACCTTCACCGAGGACGCGCTGCGTTCGGTCGCCACCCGCGCCATCCAGCGCAAGACGGGCGCCCGCGGGCTGCGTTCCATCATGGAAGGCATTCTTTTGGGCACCATGTTCGACCTTCCCGGTTTGGAAGATGTCGAGGAGGTGGTGGTGAACAAGGAGGTGGCCGAAGGCCGCGCCGCCCCCCTGTTCATCTATGGTGAACGGGCGGCGGAGCAGTCTTCCGCATGAGGTCGGCCCGGCCTGGAACGCGGGGCTGGCCTGCATGGCTTGCCCAGCGCACCGGCCGGTCCCATCTCCTGGGAGAACCCCGTGGCGCGGGGCCGTGCCGAGAAGCGGGCGGGCCTGCGCCGACTGTCCTGAGTGAGGTCCCCTATGGCGGATAAGAAACCCGAATTGACGAGCGGTGAACTGCTCCCCGTGCTGCCGCTGCGGGACATTGTCGTCTTCCCCCACATGATCGTTCCCCTCTTCGTGGGCCGGGAGAAGAGCGTCCGCGCCCTGGAGGCGGTGATGCGGGAGGACAAGCAGATCCTGCTCGTCGCCCAGCGCAACGCCGCGCAGGACGACCCGGGCGCCGAGGACCTGTACGATGTCGGCACCGTCTCCACCGTGCTGCAGCTGCTCAAGCTGCCGGACGGGACCGTCAAGGTCCTGGTCGAGGGTGGCAAGCGGGCGCGCGTGCTCGGCTTCAAGGAAACCGACCAGTACTTCGAGGCCTACACGGCCCCGCAGGAGGAGGATGCCGCCGAGTCGCCCGAGATCGAGGCGCTGGCGCGCACCGTGGTCGGGCAGTTCGAGCAGTACATCAAGCTCAACAAGAAGATCGCGCCCGAGGTGTTGGTCTCGATCAACCAGATCGAGGATTCGGCCAAGCTCGCGGACACGGTCGCCAGCCATCTGAACCTGAAGATCGCCGAGAAGCAGGAGCTGCTCGAGATCGGCAGCGTCTCGGCCCGGCTGGAGCGTGTCTTCGCCCATATGGAGAGCGAGATCGGCGTTCTTCAGGTGGAGAAGCGCATCCGCAACCGCGTCAAGCGGCAGATGGAGAAGACCCAGCGCGAGTACTATCTGAACGAGCAGCTGAAGGCGATCCAGAAGGAGCTGGGCGAGGGCGAGGACGGCAAGGACGAGTCGGCCGAGCTGGAGGCCAAGATCAAGGCCACCAAGCTCTCCCCCGAGGCGCGCGACAAGGCGCTGGGCGAGCTGAAGAAGCTCCGCTCCATGTCGCCGATGAGCGCCGAGGCGACGGTGGTGCGCAACTACCTCGACTGGATCCTCTCCATCCCGTGGAAGAAGAAGTCGAAGGTCCGCAACGACCTGGCCAAGGCCGAGGAGGTGCTGGACGCCGACCATTACGGGCTGGACAAGGTGAAGGAGCGGATCCTGGAGTACCTGGCGGTGCAGTCGCGCTCGCCCAAGGTGCGCGGCCCGATCCTCTGCCTGGTCGGCCCCCCGGGCGTCGGCAAGACCAGCCTCGGCAAGTCCATCGCCAAGGCCACCAACCGCAACTTCGTGCGCATGTCGCTGGGCGGCGTGCGGGACGAGGCGGAGGTGCGCGGCCACCGGCGGACCTATATCGGCTCCATGCCGGGCAAGGTCATCCAGGGCATGAAGAAGGCCAAGACCTCCAACCCGCTCTTCCTGCTGGACGAGATCGACAAGCTCGGCGCCGACTGGCGCGGGGACCCGTCCTCGGCCCTGCTCGAGGTGCTGGACCCGGAGCAGAACTCCACCTTCGGCGACCACTACCTGGAGGTGGATTACGACCTCTCGGACGTGATGTTCGTCACCACGGCCAACTCCCTGCGCATGCCGCAGCCGCTGCTGGACCGCATGGAGATCATCCGCATCCCCGGCTACACCGAGGATGAGAAGGTGCAGATCGCCCGCCGCCACCTGATGCCCAAGGTCACCGAGGCCAACGGGCTGAAGGAGAACGAGTGGAGCGTGACGGACGAGGCGCTGCTCGACCTGGTGCGCTACTACACGCGCGAGGCCGGCGTGCGGAACCTGGAGCGCGAGGTGGGCGGGCTGGCCCGCAAGGCCGTCAAGGAGATCGTCTCCAAGAAGGCCAAGAAGGTCGCCATCAACCGCAAGAACCTCGAGAAGTACGCGGGCGTGAAAAAGTTCCGCTACGGCGAGGCCGAGGCGGAGGACATGGTGGGCGTCGTCACCGGCTTGGCCTGGACCGAGGTGGGCGGCGAGATCCTGACCATCGAGTCGGTGCTGGTGCCCGGCAAGGGCAAGGTGCAGACCACCGGCAAGCTGGGCGACGTGATGCAGGAGAGCGTCTCCGCGGCGCTGTCCTATGTCCGCAGCCGCTCGGCCAGCTTCGGCATCAAGCCGACGCTGTACGAGAAGCGGGACATCCATGTGCATGTGCCGGAGGGCGCGACTCCGAAGGATGGCCCCTCCGCCGGCATCGCCATGGCGACGTCCATCGTCTCCGTGCTGACCGGCATCCCGGTGCGCAAGGATGTCGCCATGACGGGCGAGATCACGCTGCGTGGCCGCGTGCTGCCGATCGGCGGGCTGAAGGAGAAGCTGCTGGCGGCGCTGCGCGCCGGCATCACCACGGTCTTCATCCCCAAGGACAATGAAAAGGATCTCGCCGAGATCCCGGACAACGTGAAGAAGGGGCTGACGATCAACGCCGTCTCGCATGTGGACGAGGTGATCAGCAAGGCGCTGGCGCGCCCGCCCGAGGCGATCGACTGGTCTGAGCCGGAGGAGGCCCCGCCGGCCGCCGCCGATGGCAAGGCCGCCCAGCCGGCCAGCCTGCCGCATTGATTCGCTCTGGCGCGGCCTCCAGGCCGCGCCGGACAGGCTTCTGAACCCGGGGGAGGGATACCTTCCCCGGCTTTTTTTGTGGCTTCCAGGGGCATGGCGACGCTCGCGCCGTGACCGGGCTGCATCAGCCCCGGAAATTGGCCGCGGCCGGCCGGCTTGCCTTCAGCGCGGCGTTGACGGCGGAAAAATCGGCTGCCTAGTGTCGCCGACGATACGGGCCGGCTTCCGTTGGCCCCGACCCCCCAGGGCGAGGATGAACCACGTGAACAAACAGGATCTCGTCGCGGTTGTCGCCGAGACGGGCGAGCTTTCCAAGGCCAAGGCCGGCGAGGTGCTCGACGCGGTGTTCGACGCGATCAGCCAGTCGCTGAAGGCGAAGCAGGAAGTCCGCCTGGTGGGCTTCGGCACGTTTTCCACCTCGCGCCGCAAGGCCGGCAAGGGGCGCAACCCGCGCACCGGCGAGGAGATCGAGATCGCCGCGTCCGTCACGGTGCGCTTCAAGGCCGGCAAGGCGCTGAAGGACGATCTGAACTGAGACTCCGCGCGTCTCCGGCCGCGGTCTGGCCGGGGCAGGGCCGTGGGGCTGGCAGCGATGCCGGCCCCGTGTTGTTTTAAGGCTTGGCCAAGGGCGTGCGGGGAGGGTATCGCAGCCCTGCTGTGCGGGCACTTAGCTCAGCGGTAGAGCGCCTCGCTTACACCGAGGATGCCGGCGGTTCGAATCCGTCAGTGCCCAATCCTGCGCAGGGCGGCCCAGCGGGAGCTGGTCAGTTCTGCATCAAATCAATCGGCGCTAATCTGCTTTTCGCCGATTGACACAAACCGGGCGGCGCCGTATTTCCCGCCCCACGACGCAAGCGGGTGTAGCTCAGTTGGTTAGAGCGCCGGCCTGTCACGCCGGAGGTCGCGGGTTCGAGCCCCGTCACTCGCGCCAGTCGCATCGGCAAAACGCCGCCCCGGGAAGATCCGGGGCGGCGTTTTGGCTTGCGTCGCTTTCATTTTTCAATGTTCAGCAATGCCCTCCGGGCTATGGCGAAGCGTGCGTTGGGGGGGTAATGTCCGCCCAGCGTTGCGCTACGGCATGCCCCGTGGCGTGACTGGCCATGCGCTTCCCTGCGCATGGCACTGTTGGGCCGCAGGCCCGAGGGACGGACGCATCATGACCCAGCCCCTGCTGGCGAACTATTTCCCGATCCTGGTCTTCCTGGCCATTGCCGCGGGCATCGCCGTGGCGATGGTGGGCGGCAGCGTGCTGGCGGCCCGCCAGAAACCGTATGCGGAAAAAGTCTCCGCCTATGAGTGCGGCTTCGAGCCGTTCGACGACACGCGCCGGCGCTTCGATGTGCGATTCTACCTCGTCGCCATCCTGTTCATCATCTTCGACCTCGAAGTGGCCTTCCTGTTCCCCTGGGCGGTGGCGCTGGGCGACATCGGCTGGCTGGGTTTCCTCTCGATGATGGCGTTCCTGGGCGTGCTGACGGTGGGCTTCATCTACGAATGGCGCAAAGGCGCCCTGGACTGGGAGTGAGCCGCCAATGAGCGCGAGCAACCAAAGCGACCTGAGCTGGAACCGGCAGGGTCTGCCGCCGGGCCCCGAGCAGGACGCCGTCATCAAGGGCGTCACCGGCGAGATCGAGGATAAGGGCTTCGTCGTCGCCAATATCGACAAGGTGGTGAACTGGGCGCGTACCGGCAGCCTGTGGCCGATGACCTTCGGCCTGGCCTGCTGCGCCGTGCCGATGATCCATGCCTACATGCCGCGCTACGACCTCGACCGCTTCGGCGTCATCCCGCGCGGCTCGCCGCGCCAGTCGGACGTGATGATCGTGGCCGGCACGCTGACCAACAAGATGGCTCCCGCGCTGCGCAAGGTCTATGACCAGATGGCCGAGCCGCGCTGGGTCATCTCCATGGGCAGCTGCGCCAATGGCGGCGGCTACTACCACTACAGCTACAGCGTCGTCCGCGGCTGCGACCGGATCGTGCCGGTGGACGTCTATGTGCCGGGCTGCCCGCCGACCGCCGAGGCGCTGGTCTATGGCGTGCTGCAGCTCCAGAAGAAGATCCGCCGGACGGGGAGCATCCTCCGTGGCTGACCAGACCGCGATCGAGACCGCCGAGGCGCCGCGCGCGCCGACGGCGAATGAGGCCCTGCTCGCCGCCGTGCTGGGCGCCATCCCTGAGGGGGCCGTGCTCGGCTCCCAGGTGGCGCGCGGCGCCGAGGTGGAAATCCGCGTGCGGCGCGAAGCCCTGCACGCCGTGCTGCAGATGCTGCGCGACGATCCGCGCTTCGCCTTCCAGCAGTGCATGGATATCTGCGGCGTCGACTGGCCTGGCCGGCCGGAGCGCTTCGAGGTGGTCTACAACCTCCTCTCGATGACCCACAATCACCGCATCCGCGTCATCACCACGACCGATGCGGCGACGCCCGTGCCCACCGTGGTCGACCTGTGGCCCTCCGCCACCTGGTTCGAGCGCGAGGCGTGGGACATGTACGGCATCGTCTTCGAGGGCCAGACCGACCTGCGCCGCATCCTCACCGATTACGGCTTCGAGGGGCACCCGCTGCGCAAGGACTTCCCCCTGACCGGCTTCGTCGAGGTCCGCTACGACCCGGAGCGGCAGGCGGTGGTCTATGAGCCGGTGAAGCTGACGCAGGATTTCCGCAACTTCGATTTCCTCTCGCCCTGGGAAGGCATGACGACGCTTCCCGGCGACGAGAAGGTGCATCTGAACCGGATCGGCCGCGAATGAGCCTGAGCACCGAAGACACCCCGGCCGCCGGCGGCACCCGCACGGTCGAGATCGACAGCCACACCATCAATTTCGGCCCGCAGCATCCGGCGGCGCACGGCGTGCTGCGCCTGATCCTGGAGATGCAGGGCGAGGTGGTGGAGCGTGCCGACCCGCATATCGGCCTGCTGCACCGCGGCACCGAGAAGCTGATCGAGCACAAGACCTACCTCCAGGCCCTGCCCTATTTCGACCGCCTGGACTACGTGGCGCCGATGGCGCAGGAGCATTGCTTCGCCCTGGCCGTCGAGAAGCTTCTCGGCATCGAGGCGCCGATCCGCGCGCAGTACATCCGTGTGCTGTTCGCCGAGATCAGCCGCGTCCTGAACCACATCCTGAACATCACCACCTATGCGCTGGATGTGGGCGCGACGACGCCGAGCCTCTGGGGCTTCGAGCAGCGCGAGGTGCTGCTGGAGTTCTACGACGCCACCTCCGGCTCGCACTACCACGCCAACTACTTCCGCGCCGGCGGCGTGCTGAAGGATCTGCCGGCCGGGCTGACCGACCGCATCGCGGCCTGGGCGGAGCAGTTCCCGAAATTCGTCGACGACATCGAGCGCCTGCTGACGGGCAACCGCATCTTCAAGCAGCGCACCGTCGATATCGGCATCATGACGGCCGAGGAGGCGATGGAATGGGGCTTCTCCGGCCCCTGCATCCGCGCCTCGGGCTGCGCCTGGGATTTGCGCCGCAGCCAGCCCTACGACGTGTACGACCAGCTCGACTTCGAGATCCCGGTGGGCAGCCATGGCGATTGCTATGAGCGCTACCTGGTCCGCATCGCCGAGATGCGCGAGAGCCTGAAGATCATCAAGCAGTGCCTGGCGCAGATGCCCGGCGGTCCGGTCAAGATCCCGGACAGCAAGATCGTCTCGCCGCGGCGGGGTGAGATGAAGCGCTCGATGGAGGCGCTCATCCACCACTTCAAGCTCTACAGCGAGGGCTACCACGTGCCGGCGGGCTCCACCTACACGGCGGTCGAGGCGCCGAAGGGCGAGTTCGGCGTCTATCTGGTGGCCGACGGCACCAACCGCCCCTATCGCTGCAAGATCCGCGCCCCTGGCTTCGCGCATCTGCAGGCGATGGAGAAGCTGTCGAAGGGCCACATGCTGGCGGACGCCGTCTCCGTCATCGGCAGCCTGGATATCGTGTTCGGAGAGATCGACCGGTGAGCGCCCCGCATTCCCCCCACCACGAGGAGCCGGCGAGCTTCGCCTTCGACGCCGAGAGCGAGGCGCAGATCGAGAAGATCCTGAAGCGCTATCCGGAAGGCAAGCAGGCCAGCGGCGTCATCCCGCTGCTCTACGTCGCGCAGAAGCAGATGGGGCGTGCCACCGGCAGCGCCTGGGTGCCGCGCGTGGCGATGGACACGATCGCGGAGCGCCTCGGCATGGCGCCGATCCGCGTCTACGAGGTCGCCACCTTCTACTTCATGTTCAACACCAAGCCGATCGGCCGGTTTCACCTGCAGGTCTGCGGCACGACGCCCTGCTGGCTGCGCGGCTCGGACGAGGTGCTGCGTGCCTGCAAGGATGCGGGCCACCTCAAGGGCTATGGCGACACCAGCGAGGACGGTTTGTTCACCATGACCGAGGTGGAATGCCTCGGTGGCTGCGTGAACGCGCCGATCCTGCAGGTGGATGACGACTACTACGAGGACATGGACTACGAGAGCACGGTGAAGCTGCTCGAGGCGCTGAAGCGCGGCGAGCGGCCGAAGCCGGGCAGCATGCAGGGCCGCCAGGGCAGCGCGCCAATCGGCGGGCCGGAGACGGTGCTGGATATTCCCATGCGGGATGCGGCCCCCGGCCGCGCGGGGGAGGAGTGAGACCATGGCGCTGAGCGACAAGGACCGCATCTTCACCAACCTCTACGGCCTGCATCCGTGGAACCTGAAGGATGCGCAGCGGCGCGGCAGCTGGGACGGCACCGCCGCCATCATCGCCAAGGGGCGGGACTGGATCATCGAGGAGATGAAGCAGTCCGGCCTGCGCGGCCGTGGCGGCGCGGGCTTCCCGACCGGCATGAAGTGGAGCTTCATGCCGAAGTCGAACCCGGATGGGCGCCCCTCCTACCTCGTCGTCAATGGCGACGAGTCGGAGCCGGGCACCTGCAAGGACCGCGACATCATCCGCAACGATCCGCACCTGCTGATCGAGGGCTGCCTCTATGCCGGCGTCGCCATGGGCGCGCATGCCGGCTACATCTACGTGCGCGGCGAGTACTACAACGAGATCCAGGTCCTCCAGGCGGCGATCGACGAGGCGTATGAGGCCGGGCTGCTCGGCCCCAACGCCGCGGGCAGCGGCTGGGATTTCGACCTCTACGTGCACCGCGGCGCCGGCGCCTATATCTGCGGCGAGGAGACGGCGCTGATCGAGAGCCTCGAGGGCAAGAAGGGCATGCCGCGGCTGAAGCCGCCATTCCCCGCCGCCGTCGGCCTCTATGGCTGCCCGACCACGGTCAACAACGTCGAGACCATCGCGGTGGTGCCCGCCATCCTGAAGCGCGGCGCGAGCTGGTTCTCCAGCTTCGGCCGGCCGAAGAATGTCGGCACCAAGATCTTCTGCATCCAGGGCCATGTGAACAAGCCCTGCAACGTGGAAGCCGAGATGAGCATCCCAATGCGGGAGCTGATCGAGCGCTATGCCGGCGGCGTGCGCGGGGGGTGGGACAACCTGCTGGCCGTCATCCCCGGCGGCTCCTCGACGCCGCTGCTGCCCAAGCACATCTGCGACGACGTGCTGATGGATTTCGACGCGCTGCGCGAGCACAAGTCGGGCCTCGGCACGGCGGGCGTGATCGTGATGGACAAGTCCACCGACATCATCAAGGCGATCGCCCGCCTGGCGCAGTTCTACAAGCATGAGAGCTGCGGCCAGTGCACCCCGTGCCGCGAGGGCATGGGCTGGCAGAAGCGCCTGATGGACCGCATGGTCGAGGGCCGCGCCGAGATCGCCGAGATCGACGTGCTGGAGAGCGTGACCCGCCAGATCGAGGGCCACACCATCTGCGCGCTGGCCGATGGCGGCGTCTGGCCGGTGCAGGGGCTGATCCGCCACTTCCGCCCGCTGATGGAAGAGCGCATCCGGGAATACCACGCCAAAAAGAGCGGCGGCGCCATGCCGCTGGCCGCGGAGTAAGACCATGGCGAAGGTCACGATCGACGGCATCGAGGTCGAGGTCCCGAACGGGGCCACCGTCCTCCAGGCCTGCGAAGCAGCGGGGAAGGAAATTCCCCGCTTCTGCTATCATGAGCGGCTGAGCGTCGCCGGCAATTGCCGCATGTGCTTGGTCGAGGTGGAGAAGGCGCCGAAGCCGGTGGCTTCCTGCGCCTACCCCGTGGCGGACGGCATGAAGGTGTTCACGGACAGCGCGCTGGTCCGCAACGCCCGCCGCAACGTCATGGAATTCCTGCTGATCAACCACCCGCTCGATTGCCCGATCTGCGACCAGGGCGGCGAGTGCGACCTGCAGGACCAGGCCACCGCCTATGGCGGCCAGGGCGGCCGCTACCGCGAGCAGAAGCGCGCGGTGAAGGACAAGTATCTCGGCCCGCTGGTCAAGACGATCATGACCCGCTGCATCCAGTGCACCCGCTGCGTGCGCTTCGCGACCGAGGTCGCGGGCGTGCCGGAGCTGGGCGCCACCGGCCGCGGCGAGGACATGCAGATCGGCACCTATGTCGAGAAGGCGCTGACCACCGAATTGTCGGGCAACCTGATCGACATCTGCCCGGTCGGCGCGCTGACCAGCCGCCCCTACGCCTTCGTCTCCCGCCCCTGGGAGCTGCGCAAGACGGACAGCGTCGATGTGCTGGACGCGGTCGGCGCTGCCATCCGCGTGGACACCCGCGGGCCCGAGGTGCTGCGCATCCTGCCGCGCATCAATGAGGAGGTGAACGAGGAGTGGATGGCCGACCGTGGCCGCTTCTCCTTCGACGGCCTCAAGCGCCGCCGGCTGGACCGCCCCTGGATCCGCGTCGAGGGCAAGCTGAAGCCTGCCTCCTGGCAGGAGGCCTTCGCGGTCATCGCCGAGCGGCTGAAGGGCATCCCCGGCCAGCGTCTCGGCGCCGTGGCCGGCGATCTGGTGGACGCCGAGAGCGCCTTCGCGCTGCGCGAGCTGATGGTGGGCCTCGGCTCGGCCAATCTCGACTGCCGGCAGGATGGCGCGGCGATCGATGTCTCGCGCCGCGACTACTACCTGTTCAACTCGGGCATCGCCGGCATCGACGAGGCGGATGCGCTGCTGCTGATCGGCACCAACCCGCGCAAGGAAGCGCCGGTGCTCAATGCACGCATCCGCAAGCGCTGGTCCTCCGGTGCGCTGAAGGTGGCGAGCATCGGCCCGGCCGGGCTCGACCTCACCTACAAGGCAGAGCATCTGGGGGAGGGGCCTGACGCCCTCGCCACGCTGCGCGATGGCGGCCACGCCTTCGCCGAGGTGCTGAAGGGTGCGAAGCGCCCGATGATCGTGCTCGGCCGCGCTGCCGTGGCGCGCCCGGATGGCGCCGCCATCCTGGCCGCCGCCTGGGCGCTGGCCGAGAGCGTCGGTGCGCTGAGGCCGGAGTGGCATGGCTTCAACATGCTGCACCTGTTCGGCGGGCAGGTCGGCGCGCTCGATGCCGGCTTCGTGCCGGGCGAGGGCGGGCTGGACCTGGCCGGCATGCTGGGCGGCGGCGTCGATGCGCTGTGGCTGCTGGGCGCCGATGGCTTCGAGCCCGGGCTGATCCCGCCCGGCACCTTCGTCATCTACCAGGGCCACCATGGCGACCGGGCGGCGGCGCGGGCGGATGTCATCCTGCCCGGCGCGGCCTATACGGAGAAGGACGGCACCTACGTCAACACCGAGGGCCGGGTGCAGCGGGGCCGCATGGCCCTGCACCCGCCGGGCGAGGCGCGGGAGGATTGGCGCATCATCCGTGCCGCCGGCGCGGCGCTGGGCGTGAGCCTCGCCTTCGACACGCTGGACGCGCTGCGGGCCCGCATGGCGGCGGCGAACCCGGTCTTCGGCATGGTCGATGGCCGGATCGCCGAGGGTTGCCACGACACCGCCGGGCCGAGGCTGGCGGAGGGCGCGGCGCCGGAGGCCACGTCCTTCACCCTCCCGATCACCGATTACTGGCAGGCGGATGCGATCAGCCGCGCCTCGGAGACGATGGCCGAGTGCAGCCGCATCTATAACGACGCCACACCCAAGCTGGCGGCGGAGTAACGCGGCATGGACGCTTTCCTCGCATCCCCCATCGGCATCCTGGCGCTGACGGTCGCGCAGACCCTGGCGCTGCTGGTGCCGCTGCTGATCGCGGTGGCCTACCTCACCTATGCCGAGCGCAAGGTGATGGCGGCGATGCAGATGCGGAAGGGCCCGAACGTGGTCGGCCCCTTCGGCCTGCTGCAGCCTTTCGCCGACGCGCTGAAGATGCTGCTGAAGGAGACCATCATCCCGTCGGGCGCCAACCGGGCGCTGTTCATCCTGGGCCCGATGCTGACGCTGATCCTGGCGCTCATCGCCTGGGCGGTGATCCCGGTGAATGATGGCTGGGCGATCGCCGACATCAATGTCGGCGTGCTCTACCTGCTGGCCATCTCCTCGCTCGGCGTCTACGGCATCGTCATCGCCGGCTGGGCCTCGAACTCCAAGTACGCCTTCCTCGGCGCGCTGCGCTCGGCGGCGCAGATGGTCTCCTACGAGGTCTCGATGGGCCTCGTCATCGTGACCGTGCTGCTCTGCGTGGGCAGCCTGAACCTGAGCGAGATCGTGCGCGCGCAGAAGACGGTGTGGTTCGCCATCCCGCTCTTCCCGATGTTCGTGATCTTCTTCATCTCGACGCTCGCCGAGACGAACCGCCCGCCATTCGACCTGGCCGAGGGCGAGTCGGAGCTGGTGGCGGGCTTCATGGTGGAATACTCCTCCATGACCTACGCCCTGTTCTTCCTGGGCGAATACGCCAACATGATCCTCATGTCGGCGATGACCAGCATCCTGTTCCTGGGTGGCTGGCTGCCGCCGATGGACATCGCGCCCTTCAACTGGGTGCCGGGGCCGATCTGGTTCATCCTCAAGATCATGCTCTGCCTGTTCACCTTCATCTGGGTGCGTGCCACCTTCCCGCGCTACCGGTACGACCAGCTGATGCGGCTGGGCTGGAAGATCTTCCTGCCCTTCAGCCTGGTCTATCTGGTGCTGACGGCCTTCGTGCTGAAGCTGACGGGGTGGCTGCCGGTATGAGGTGCCCTGTCGCGATGATGACGCTTGTCGATATGAGTGGCGCGGGCTACCCCCGCGCGGCGAGGTGAGAAATGGCAACGCTTGACCGCGTGGCGCGCAGCCTGCTGCTGACCGAGCTGGCCTCGGGCATGGCGCTGACGCTGAAGTATTTCTTCAGTCCCAAGACCACGATCAGCTACCCCTTCGAGAAGACCGCGCTCTCGCCCCGGTTCAAGGGCGAGCACGCGCTGCGCCGCTACCCCAACGGGGAGGAGCGGTGCATCGCCTGCAAGCTGTGCGAGGCGATCTGTCCGGCGCTGGCCATCACCATCGAGGCCGAGCCGCGCGAGGATGGCAGCCGCCGCACCACGCGCTACGACATCGACATGACGAAGTGCATCTATTGCGGCATGTGTGAGGAAGCCTGCCCGGTCGATGCCATCGTCGAGGGGCCGAATTTCGAGTTCGCGACGGAGACGCGCGAGGAACTGATCTACAACAAGGATCGGCTGCTCGCGAATGGCGACCGGTGGGAGCCGGAGATCGCCAAGCGCCTCGAGCTCGACGCGCCCTACCGCTGAGTTCCGCGGCGGGGGCGGTCCGGTCCGTGCCTCCCCCGCGGCTTTCCTTCACGGCCCCGTCCTCCTGCCAGGACGGCTCTCTCGGAACGGTGCCATGATGCTGCATCTGCACGCGGGCGGGCTACGATGATCGCCGCACTCGCCTTCTATGTCTTCGCGGCCATCCTGATCGCGTCCGCGGTCATGGTGGTGACCAGCCGCAACCCCGTGCACAGCGTGCTGTTCCTGATCCTGGCGTTCTTCAACGCCGCGGCGCTGTTCCTGATCGCGGGGGCCGAGTTCCTGGCGATGATCCTGGTCATCGTCTATGTGGGCGCGGTCGCGGTGCTCTTCCTCTTCATCGTCATGATGCTGGACATCGATTTCAGCCGCATGCGGGAGGGGCTGCAGCGCTACGCGCCGATCGGCGCCGTCATCGGCGGCATCCTGTTCCTCGAACTGCTCTTCGTGTTCGGCAGCTGGCAGTTTGCGCCGGACGCCGCCACGCTGCGGCTGAACGCGACGCCGGGCCCAGAGGTGACCAACACCGAGGCGCTGGGCCAGCTGATCTACACGGACTACATCTACCTGTTCCAGGTGGCCGGGCTGATCCTGCTGGTGGCAATGATCGGCGCCATCGTGCTGACGCTGCGCGACAAGCCGGCCAACAGCAAGCGGCAGGATATCGGCGTGCAGGTGGCGCGGGCCGAGGCGGTGAAGCTCGCCAACCCGCCCTCGCGCGCCGGCCTCGGCCAGCTCGGCATCATCCGCCGGCCGCTGCCGGAGGCGCCGAAGCCCAAGGCGGTGGGCCACGACCACCACGACCATCACGGCGGGGGGCACCACTGAGATGCTGACCATCGGTCTTGGCCACTACCTGACGGTGAGCGCCATCCTCTTCGTGCTGGGCGTGCTGGGCATCTTCCTCAACCGGAAGAACGTCATCGTCATCCTGATGTCGATCGAGCTGCTGCTGCTCTCGGTGAACCTGAACATGGTGGCCTTCTCGGCCGCCCTGCAGGACCTCACCGGCCAGGTCTTCGCCCTGTTCATCCTGACCGTGGCGGCGGCCGAGGCGGCCATCGGCCTGGCCATCGTCGTCATCTACTTCCGCAATCGCGGCAGCATCGAGGTGGAGGATATCTCCACCCTGAAGGGTTAAGCCCATGTATGTCGGTGCGGTTTTCTTCCCGCTGCTCGGTGCCTGCATCTCCGGCTTCTTCGGCCGCTGGATCGGCGACAAGGCGGCGCAATGGGCCACCGTGATCTGCATGGCGCTGGCCGCCATCTGCGGCGTGAGCGCCTTCATCCAGGTCGCCTACGGCCATGCGCCGGCCACGCTGGAGATCGCCACCTGGCTCGATGTCGGCGGGCTGCAGCTCTCCTGGGCGCTGCGCTACGACACGCTGGCGGCGGTGATGGTGGGCATGGTGACGGTCGCCTCCACCATGATCCACCTCTACAGCGTCGGCTACATGTCGCATGACCCGACGCAGCCCCGCTTCTTCGCCTATCTCTCGCTCTTCACCTTCATGATGCTCATGCTGGTGACGGCCGACAACCTGCTCCAGCTCTTCTTCGGCTGGGAGGGCATCGGCCTCGCGAGCTACCTGCTGATCGGCTACTGGTACGAGAAGGAGAGCGCCAACCGCGCGGCGATGAAGGCCTTCATCGTCAACCGCGTGGGCGACCTCTTCTTCATGCTGGGCATGGGCCTGACCTTCTGGACCTTCGGCAGCATCGAGTTCAACACCATCTTCCAGGGTGTCGAGGCGGCGCGTCAGGTCACCTTCGCCGGCTTCCCGGTGGTCGAGGTGATCGCGCTGCTGTTCTTCCTGGGCGCCATGGGCAAGTCGGCCCAGATCGGCCTGCACACCTGGCTGCCGGACGCGATGGAGGGCCCGACCCCCGTCTCCGCCCTCATCCATGCGGCGACGCTCGTCACCGCCGGCGTGTTCCTGATGGCGCGCATGTCGCCCGTCGTGGAGTACGCGCCGAACGTGCTGGGCTTCATCACCTTCATCGGCGCCACCACGGCCTTCTTCGCCGCCAGCGTCGGCATGGTGCAGAACGACATCAAGCGGGTCATCGCCTACTCGACCTGCTCGCAGCTCGGCTACATGTTCTTCGCCATCGGCGTTGGCGCCTACCAGGCGGCGGTGTTCCACCTCTTCACCCACGCCTTCTTCAAGGCGCTGCTCTTCCTCTCGGCGGGCTCCGTGATCCACGCCATGTCGGACGAGCAGGACATCCGCAAGATGGGCGGCATCTGGAAGAAGATCCCGGTCACCTACGCCATGTTCTGGATCGGCTCCCTGGCGCTGGCCGGCGTGCCTTACTTCGCCGGCTACTACTCGAAGGACTTCGTGCTGGAGGCGGCCTATGCCGGCCATGGCTGGACGGCGAAGTACGCCTTCCTCATGGGCATCGTCGCCGCCTTCATGACGGCCTTCTACTCCTGGCGCCTGATCATCCTGACCTTCCACGGCACGCCGCGCGCGGACCATCACACGATGGAGCACGTGCATGAGAGCCCGGCGGTCATGCTGATCCCGCTCTTCGGGCTGGCGGTGGGCGCGCTGTTCGCCGGCGCATACTTCTCCGGCGACTTCGTCGGCCACCATTGGGCCGAGTTCTGGAACGGCTCGATCGTCAACGCGCCGCACAACCACATCATGCACGAGGCGCACGAGGTTCCCTCCTGGGTGCCGCTGGCGCCGACGGTGGTGGGCGTCGCCGGCATCGTCCTGGCCTATGTGCTGTACATGTTCCTGCCGCACCTGCCGGGGCGCATCGCCGCGGCGGTGCCGGGGCTGTACCGCTTCCTGCTCAACAAGTGGTACTTCGACGAGCTGTATGACCGCGCCATCGTCCAGCCGCTGCGCCGCCTCGCCGTGCAGCTCTGGAAGGTGGGCGACGTCAAGATCATCGACGGCATGCCGAACGGCGCCGCCAGCCTCACGGCGCAGGCCTCCGGCCGCGTGGTGCGCTTCCAGACGGGCCGCGTGGCGAACTACGCCTTCGCCATGATCATCGGCCTCGTTCTCTTCGTCAGCATCTTCCTGTTCGGGGTCGGCCGATGAACGCCGCGGGTTTTCCCCTGCTCTCGCTGCTCACCTTCCTGCCGCTGGTGGGCGCGGGCATCATCCTGTTCGTGCGGGGGGAGGAGGCGGTCGTCGCCTCCAACGCCCGCTGGACGGCGCTGTGGACCAGCCTGATCACCTTCGGGCTCTCGCTGATCCTGTGGTTTCAGTTCGACAAGAGCACGGCGGACTTCCAGTTCGTCGAGCAGATGAGCTGGATGCCGGAGTTCGGCCTCGGCTACCACATGGGCGTGGACGGCATCTCGGTGCTGTTCGTGCTGCTCTCGACGGCACTGACGCCGCTCTGCATCCTCTCCTCCTGGGAGGCCATCCAGAGCCGCGTGCGGGAATACATGATCGCCTTCCTCGTCCTCGAGACGATGATGGTCGGCATGTTCGCCTCGCTCGACGTGGTGATGTTCTACATCTTCTTCGAGGGCGTGCTGATCCCGATGTTCCTGATCATCGGGGTCTGGGGCGGTGCACGGCGGGTCTACGCCGCCTACAAGCTGTTCCTCTACACGCTGCTCGGCTCGCTGCTGATGCTGCTGGCCATGCTGGTGCTGTGGTACCAGGCCGGCACCACCTCGATCCCCGCCATCTTCGAGCTGACCATCGCGCCCAGCACGCAGATGTGGCTGTTCCTGGCCTTCTTCGCCTCCTTCGCCGTGAAGGTGCCGATGTGGCCGGTGCACACCTGGCTGCCGGATGCGCATGTCGAGGCGCCGACCGCCGGCTCCGTCATCCTGGCGGGCGTGCTGCTGAAGATGGGCGCCTACGGCTTCCTGCGCTTCTCGCTGCCGCTGCTGCCGCAGGCCACCGAGTGGTTCGCGCCGCTGATCTTCGCCCTCTCCGTCGTCGCGGTGGTCTACACCTCGCTGGTGGCGCTGGCGCAGGAGGACATGAAGAAGCTGATCGCCTATTCCTCGGTCGCCCATATGGGCATCGTGACGATCGGCATCTTCACCCTGAACCACCAGGGCATCTCGGGCGCCATCTTCCAGATGCTGAGCCACGGCGTGGTCTCCGGCGCGCTCTTCCTCTGCGTGGGCGTGCTGTATGACCGGGTGCACTCGCGCGAGATCGCCCGCTATGGCGGCGTCGCCAAGATCATGCCCAGCTACGCCATGGTGTTCATGCTGTTCACCATGGGCTCGGTCGCGCTGCCCGGCACCGCCGGCTTCCCGGGCGAGTTCCTGGTCATCGTCGGCGCCTGGCATGCCAACCCCTGGGTGGCCTTCGGCGCCGCCCTCGGCATGATCCTGGGCGCGGGCTACATGCTCTACCTCTACCGCCGGGTGGTGTTCAGCAAGATCACGCGCGAGGACCTGAAGGCCCTATTGGACCTCAGCCCGCGCGAATACGTCACCTTCGCGCCGCTGATCCTGCTGACGCTGTGGATGGGCATCTACCCGTCTTCCTTCCTTTCCTTCTTCGAGGCCAGCGTGGCGGCCCTCGTCTCGCGGCATGAGGCCGCGATGGCGCTGCCGCGCCTGGCCGGGATGTGACCGGCATGAACTGGACCCTCGTCCTCCCCGAGCTGGTGCTGGCGCTTGCCGGGCTGGCGGCGCTGGTCGCCGGCGTGCTGCCGAAGCGCGACACCAGCTTCGCCATCAACATGGGCGTGTTCGGCGCCATGCTGCTGGCCGCCGTGCTGGTGATGGCGCAGCCGGAGGGCACCGCCTTCGCCGGCCAGTATGTGTCGGACGCCTTCACCCGCTTCATGAAGCTCCTTGTGCTGGCCGGCGCCGCGCTCGGCCTGCTCGTGGCGATGGACTGGAACGTGAAGGAGGGGCTCGCCAAGTTCGAGTTCCCGCTGCTGCTGCTGTTCAGCAGCCTCGGCATGATGGTCATGGTCTCGGCCAACGACCTGATCGCGCTCTATCTGGGCCTCGAGCTGCTCTCGCTCTCGCTCTATGTCATCGCCGCCTTCAACCGGGACAGCGAGCGCTCGGCCGAGGCGGGGCTGAAATACTTCATCCTGGGCTCGCTGGCCTCCGGCCTGCTGCTCTACGGCGCGAGCCTCATCTATGGCTTCGCCGGCTCCACCAATTTCGACCGCATCGCCGATGCGGTGAGCGCCACCGAAGGCGTGCCCTTCGGCCTGGTGGTGGGCCTCGTCTTCGTGCTGGCGGCGCTGGCCTTCAAGGTCTCGGCCGTGCCCTTCCACATGTGGACGCCGGATGTCTACGAGGGCGCGCCGACCCCGGTCACGGCCTTCTTCGCCTCGGCGCCCAAGGTGGCGGCCATCGCGCTGCTCACCCGCGTCGCCGCCGGCCCCTTCGGGGAGCTGGTGGAGCAGTGGCAGCAGGTGCTGATCCTGGCCTCGCTGGGCTCGATGATCCTCGGCGCGCTCGCCGCCATCGGGCAGAAGAACATCAAGCGCCTGATGGCCTATTCCTCCATCGGCCATATCGGCTACGCGCTGATGGGCTTGGCGGTGGGCAGCGACCTCGGCATCCGCGGCCTGCTGCTCTACATGGCCATCTACCTCTTCACCAATGTCGGCGCCTTCGCCGTGCTGGTGGCCATGCGCCGCAACGGCCGCGCCCTGGAGGGGATCGACGACCTTGCCGGCCTCGGCAGGACGGACCCCGCCATGGCGCTGGCCATGACGGTGTTCATGCTCTCCATGGCCGGCATCCCGCCGCTCGCCGGCTTCTTCGGCAAGCTCTACGTCTTCCTGGCGGCTGTCTATGGCGGCTACTGGACCCTGGCGGTGGTCGGCGTGCTCACCTCGGCCGTCTCCGCCTACTACTATCTGCGCGTCATCAAGGTGATGTACTTCGATGCGGGCGAGGCGCTGGATGCGCGCCCGACCAGCCTCTCCGTCGTCCTGGCGGGGACCGGGCTGTTCACTGTGTTCTTCTTCGCCTTCCCGGCGCCCTTCCTGGCCGCGGCGCAGGCGGCCGTGGCCGCTCTGGTGGGGTGAGGGTGACAGGCGCCGCCCGCGCGTGGCGTCTGCGCGTTCATGACGAACTGGCCAGCACGCAGGATGGCGTGCTGGCCGCCGCCCAGGCGGGCGAGCCGGAGGGGCTGGCCATCCTGGCCCGCCGGCAGAGCGCCGGGCGCGGCACGCAGGGGCGGTCCTGGCGCTCGCCCGAAGGCAATCTCTACCTCTCCTTCCTGTTGCGTCCCGAGGGCTCGGCGCGGGAACTGCCGCAATGGTCGCTGCTGATGGCCGTCGCGCTGGCCGAGGCCTTGGCGCCGCTGCTGCCGGATCCGGACCGCCTACGCCTGAAGTGGCCCAATGACGTGCTGCTGGATGGTGCCAAATGCGCCGGCATCCTCACCCAGGCCGCGCCGGGGGAGGGGGGAGGCATCGCCTGGCTGGTCTTCGGGATCGGCGTGAACCTGGCCGAGGCTCCGCTTCTGCCCGACCGGCCCACCGCCAGCCTGCGCCAGGCCGGCGTCACCCCGCCCGAGCCGGTCGCCTTTGCCTGGTCGCTCCTGTCCTCGGTGGATCGCTGGCGCGGGACTCAGGCCATGGAAGGCTTCGCCCCCGTGCGGGAGGCCTGGACGGCACGCGGCCCGGCCCTGGGCGCCACCCTGAGGCTCAGCCGGCCGGAAGGCGGCTTCGAGGGCCGCTATCGGGGCCTGTCGGACGATGGCCGCCTTTTGCTGGACACCGCCTCCGGCCGCCGCGCCCTGGCTTCGGGCGAGGTTCTGGCGGCGCCAGCCATGGGTGCATGAGCAGCGCCGTCCGCAATCCGTGATTGGTCCAGACCGCGTTCTGCCGATGCATTTGGCCCCGGGCTGGGGTTATGTGAACAAGATGAGACGGGAACGGGCGCGACTCAGGCCTGTTGAGGCCTCGACGGCGTGGGTTTGCGGCAGCGCCACCGGCTTGGATGGCCGCTGCGGAGGCAAGACGCGGAGCGCCCCATCTGAGGAGCGGCGGTTGGCTTTTCCGCCGCTGCGCCCCATTTGTTCTTTTACGAGTTTGCCTGACGCGCCAGGGCCCCGGAAGGGCGCTGGACTGACGAGGGCCAAGGAACCTGCCCCTTGGGGCAAGACTTCATGAACATCACCACTGGCGAGCATCAATGAACAATAACGGAGACTTGGCCTTCATCCCGCTCGGCGGGACGGGGGAGATCGGCCTCAACCTGAACGTCTATCGCTGCGACGGGCAGCTTCTGGCGATCGATTGTGGCATCGGCTTCGGCGGGGCTGAGCAGCCCGAGGCGGAAGTTATGGTGCCTGACCCCGCTTGGCTGGCCGAACGCCGCGACAAGCTGCTGGGCCTGGTCATCACCCACGCGCATGAGGACCATCTCGGCGCCGTCGCGCCGCTCTGGCCGCAGCTGCGTTGCCCCGTCTATGCCAGCCCCTTCGCGGCCGCCGTGCTGCGCCGCAAGCTGGGCGAGGCCGGGCTGATGGGGCAGGTCAAGCTCATCACCGTGCCGCTCGGCGGCACGTTGCAGCTTGGGCCGTTCGGCCTGCAGTTCATCCGCGTCACCCACTCGGTGCCGGAGCCGCAATCCATCGCCATCCGCACGCCCTATGGCACGGTGCTGCACACCGGCGACTGGAAGCTGGACCCCGACCCGCTGGTGGGCGAGCCGACCGACGAGGCGGCCTTCGCCGAGCTGGGCCGGGAAGGCGTGCTGGCCATGGTGTGCGACAGCACCAACGCCCTGGTGGAAGGCCATTCCGGCAGCGAGGGCGAGGTGCGCCGCAACCTCACGGCGCTGATCCGCCAGCTCAAGGGCCGTGTCGCCGTCACCTGCTTCGCCACCAATGTGGCGCGGGTGGAATCCATCGCGCTGGCCGCCCAGGCGGCGGGGCGCAAGGTGGCGCTGTTCGGCCGCAGCCTGCGCAATGCCGAGGCCGCCGCCCGCGAATGCGGCTACATGCGCGAGGTGCCGCCCTTCATCCACGAGGATGATGCGGACGACGTGCCGGACGACCAGCTGCTGATCATCTGCACGGGCAGCCAGGGCGAGCAGCGCTCGGCCATGTCCAAGATCGCCGCCGACACCCACCCCCGCATCTCGCTGGGCGAGGGGGACACGGTGATCTTCTCCTCCCGCATGATCCCCGGCAATGAGCGCGCCATCCTGCGCATGCAGGACGAGCTGGCGCGCGGCGGCTGTCGGGTGATGACGGCGGACGACCACATGGTGCACGTCTCCGGCCACCCGGCGCGGGACGAGCTGAAGCGCCTCTACAGCCTGGTGAAGCCGCGCTTCGCCGTGCCGGTGCATGGCGAGTGGCGCCACCTGCAGGAGCATGCCGCGCTGGCCCGCGAGATGGGCGCCACGCCGGTGCTGGTGGAGGATGGCGACGTGCTGCGCCTCGGCCCGCTCTCCGGCAACGCCACGCCCGATGTGGTGGAGGGGGTGCCCACCGGCCAGCTGGCGCTGGATGGCGAGAGGCTGCTGCCGCTGGAAGGCGGCGTGCTGGGTGCGCGGCGGCGGATGCTGTTCAACGGCATCGTCATGGCCTCGCTGGCGGTCGATCAGTCGGGCCGCGTGCTGGGCAACCCGGTGGTTTCCGCCCCCGGCCTGTTCGACATGGGCGACAGCGAGCCAGGGCAGATTGCCGACGAGCTGGCCCGCGCCGTCTCCGACATGCCGCCCGCCCTGAAGCGGGAGGACGACACGCTGCGCGACGCCGCCCGCACCGCGCTGCGCAAGGCGATGGGGCGCCGGCTGCGCAAGCGGCCGAGCGTCGAGATCCACCTGCTCCGGGTCTGAACGCAAAAAGCTGAGGGGGCGCCCCCTCAGCTTTCTTTCTTCTTTTTCTGGAGAAAAAGAAGCAAAAAGACTTTTCTGGATCTGCGTTGCGCCATCAAGAAGCGGGCGCCAAACTGACAAAAGTTTTTTGGTTCTTTTTTCCAAAAAAGAACGTCACTCCAAGCACTTCTTCAGGCCGCGACCACCTTGCCATCGCGCAGGGTCACGACCCGGTCCATGCGGGCCGCCAGATCCGGGTTGTGGGTGGCGATCAGCGCCGCCACGCCGGCGCCCCGCACCGCCTCCAGCAATTGCGCGAAGACCCGGTCCGAGGTGGCCACGTCCAGGTTGCCGGTCGGCTCGTCGGCCAGCAGCAGGCCGGGGCGGTTGGCGAGCGCGCGGGCGATGGCCACGCGCTGCTGCTCGCCGCCCGAGAGACGGCCGGGGCGATGCTGCTCGCGGCCTTCCAGGCCGAAGCCCGCCAGCAATTCCTGGGCGCGTTGCGCGGCGGCCTTCTCGGCGGTGCCGAGCGCCATCTGCGGCAGCACCACATTCTCCAGCGCCGTGAATTCCGGCAGCAGGTGGTGGAACTGGTAGACGAAGCCGATGTTGCGGCCGCGCAGCGCGCTGCGCGCCTCGTCGCCCAACGTGCCGGCGGCGCGGCCGTCGATGAACACCTCGCCGCCATCCGGCTTCTCCAGCAGCCCCGCCAGGTGCAGCAGGGTGGACTTGCCGGTGCCCGAGGGCGCCACCAGCGCCACGATCTCCCCCGCCCGCAGCACCAGATCGGCACCGCGCAGCACGGGCAGCTCGCCCGCCTCCGTGCGGTAGCGCCGCTCGACGGCGGCCAGGCGCAGCCTTGGCTCATTCATTGCGGAGCGCCTCCACCGGGTCGGTGCGCGCGGCGCGCCAGGAGGGGTAGAGCGTGGCCAGGAGGGAGAGGCCGAGGCCCATCAGCACCACCTGCGTCACCTCGCTTGGGTCCACCACCGCCGGCAGGCGGGTGAGGAAATACACCTCCGGGCTGAACAGCTGCGTGCCGGTAAGCGATTGCAGGAACTGCCGGATGTGCTCGATGTTGAGGCAGAAGACCAGCCCGAGGCCGAAGCCGATGGCGGTGCCGAGCACGCCAATCGAGGTGCCGCAGAGCAGGAAGATGCGCATCACCGCGCCGCTGGTGGCGCCCATGGTGCGCAGGATGGCGATGTCGCGCCCCTTGTCCTTCACCAGCATGATCAGCGAGGAGACGATGTTGAACGCCGCCACGATGATGATGAGGGTGAGGATGAGGAACATGACGTTCCGCTCCACCTGCACGGCGGCGAAGAAGGAGGAATTGGCCGCCTGCCAGTCCAGCACCCGCACGGGGGTGGGGGAAAGCGCCTGGGTGATCTCGCGCGTCACCGCCCGCACATTGTCCGGGTCCTGCACGAAGACCTCGATCTGCGAGGCGGCGTCGCGCATCTGGAAGTAGAGCTGCGCGGCGGGGAGGGGGAGGAAGACGTAGGAGCTGTCATACTCGTTCATCCCCGCCTCGAACATCGCCACCACCGTGTAGGCGCGCAGGCGGGGCACGGTGCCGATGACGGTGGCGCGGCCCTGCGGCGAGACGAGCGTCACCTTGTCGCCGATCCGCAGGCCGAGCTTCTGCGCCAGCCGCGTGCCGACCAGGATGGCGTCCTCGCCCTGGAAGGCGTCGAGCGAGCCGGCGCGGATGTTGCCCGCCAGCAGCGGCCGGGCGCGCAGATCCTCCGGCTTGATGCCGCGGGCGAGGCCGCCCGTGGCGCCGCCGGCCTCGCTGGTCAGCAGCACCTGCCCCTCGACCAGCGGGGTGGCGCTGGCCACGCCCGCAAGCTGCCGCACCCGCTCGGCGATGTCGTCGTAGTCCCGCAGGCCGCCGGGGCCCGCGGCATGGATGCCGAGATGCCCATTCAGCCCCAGGATGCGGCCCAGCAATTCCTGCCGGAAGCCGTTCATCACGCTCATCACGATGATCAGCGTGGCGACGCCGAGCGCGATGCCCACCAGCGAGAAGCCGGCGATCACCGAGACGAAGCGCTCGCCCTTGCGCGCCCGCAGGTAGCGGAACGCGACCTTCCGTTCGAACGCCCCGAACATGCCGCCCCTTACTTCCCGAGGATCTGCGCCAGCGCGGCCTCGATCGAGACCTCCTGGCGCTCGCCCGTGGCGCGGCGCTTCAGCTCGATGATGCCGTTGGCGGCGCCGCGCGGGCCGATGATGGCCTGCCAGGGATAGCCCGCCAGATCGGCGTCGTTGAACTTCACGCCGGCGCGCTCGGGGCGGTCGTCATACACGGCCTCCTGGCCGAGCGAGGCGTAGAGCTTCTCGCACAGCGCGTCGGTCGCCAGGTCGCCGGACTTCAGGTTGAGGATGGCGCAGCGGAAGGGCGCCACGGCATCCGGCCACTTGATGCCGGCCTCGTCGTGGTTGGCCTCGATCAGCGCGCCAAGCAGGCGGGAGACGCCGATGCCGTAGGAGCCCATCTGCGGCACCAGCGGGTTGCCGTCCGGCCCCGCCACGGTCAGGCCCATCGACTTCGAGTACTTGTCGCCGAAATAGAAGATGTGGCCGACCTCGATGCCGCGGGCCGAGACCTGGTTCTCCGCGCCGATGGCGTTCCAGGCCGCCTCGTCATGCATCTCGTCGGTGGCGGCGTAGCGGCTGGTCCAGAAATCGACGGTGGGGTTCAGGTCACCCTCATAGTCGGGCTTCTGGGCCAGCACGTCGAATTCCAGCAGGTCCTTGTGCAGGTAGACCTGGCTCTCGCCCGTCTCGGCCAGGATGATGAACTCGTGTGACAGGTCGCCGCCGATGGGGCCGGTGTCCGCGCGCATCGGGATGGCCTTCAGCCCCATGCGGGCGAAGGTGCGCAGATAGGCCACGAACATCTTCTTGTAGGAGAGGCGGGCGGCCTCGGCGTCGATGTCGAAGGAATAGGCGTCCTTCATCAGGAACTCGCGGCCGCGCATCACGCCGAAGCGGGGGCGGATCTCGTCCCGGAACTTCCACTGGATATGGTAGAGGTTGCGCGGCAGGTCGCGGTAGGACTTGGCGTAGGACTTGAATATGTCCGTCACCATTTCCTCGTTGGTCGGGCCGAAGAGCATCTCGCGCTCATGCCGGTCCGTGATGCGCAGCATCTCCTTGCCATAGTCGTCGTAGCGGCCGGACTGGCGCCAGAGCTCTGCGCTCTGGATCGTCGGCATCAGGATCTCCTGGGCGCCGGCGGCGTCCTGCTCCTCCCGCACGATCTGGCTGACCTTCTGCAGCACGCGCAGGCCGAGCGGCAGCCAGGCATAGATGCCGGCGCTGGTCTGCCGGATCATGCCGGCGCGCAGCATCAGCTTGTGCGAGGCGATCGAGGCCTCGGCGGGGATTTCTTTGAGGGTCGGCAGGAAGGCGCGGGAGAGGCGCAAGGGATTCAGCTCCGGTCGGACTACGGCCGGCGGAAGGTAAGGGCGCGGCGCCGGATGCGCCAGGGGGAGAGGGGCAAGGTGCCTTGCTCCATGCTGCGCCGCAATAAAAATACGATTAATTCACGGTTGGCGACATTTTTCGATGATCGTTCCGGCTTTTTGCTTGGAATGTCGTCGCCCGGGCGATACAAACAGAAAAAAGGGCCACACCCCGAAAGGTGCGGCCCGAGTTTAGGGAGGAAACGCCAGTCACACGGCAGGAAGAGAACCAGCTCTCTTCCTGGGACTGATGGTGCAGCGCCCCCTCTGGCGCCGCAACGCAAAATCACCCGTCAATCGCCATAAAAATAGGCGCCTGCAACGCATCTGCCCAAAAGCGGGCAGATGCGGTTCTTTTTCTGGCCTGACAGCCTAATTAGTAGGCATGGCCAGCCAGCCTTCGCGGAAGCTCAGCCAGGGGCTGTTGATCACCCATGCCAGCCCGGCCCAGATGACGGCCGAGATGAGGGTGGTCAGGAGCGCCTTCTTCAGCAGGCCGGGCGCCTGCGGCGCACCGCGCCAGCCGCCCGTGGCGGTGTCGCCCTCGCTGTCGGGCTGAACGCCGATCGGCAGCACGGCGAAGAGCACCGTCCACCAGACCAGGAAATAGACCACAAAGCCGGTGAACCAGTTCATCGCCGCGCTCCCTGCCGCATGGCGGCGGAGATAGGCGCTTCCCGCTGTCTCGGCCAGGGGCGGGGTGGCCGGCGCATGGCCGCCCGGCCCGGCTGGGCCATCCCGCCGCCGGGGCGGCCGTGCTAGAAAGGCGGCATGACCGACAGCTTCGTCCATCTGCACACCCATTCCGCCTATTCCCTGGCCGAGGGGGCGATCAAGGCGGAGAAGCTGGCCGAGCTGGCGCGGGCGGACGGCCAGCCGGCCGTGGCGCTGACCGACACGGCCAACATGTTCGGCGCGCTGGAGTTCGCCAAGGCCTGCGCCGGCAAGGGGGTGCAGCCCATCATGGGCTGCCAGCTCTGGCTCTCCCGCTCCGCCGCCGACCCGCGCCCCGAGGTGCTGCGCCTGGCGCCGGATTGCGTGGTGGCGCTGGCCACCAACGCGCAGGGGCTGGAGAATGTGCAGCGCCTCTCCTCGCACGGCTTCCTGCGGGACGATCCGTCGGGCAAGCCGGCCATCACGCTGGAATTGCTGCAGCAGCACGCGGAGGGGGTGTTCCTGCTGACGGGCGGCACCTGCGGCCCGCTGGGGCGGCTGCTGCAGGAGGGCAGGCGCGACGCCGCGCGGCACCTGCTGGACGCGCTGAAGGAGAGCTTCGGCGACCGGCTGGCGGTGGAGCTGACCCGGCACGGGCTGGAGGTGGAGCGCGGGCTGGACCCCGCCCTGGTGGCGCTGGCCGATGCCGCCGGGCTGCCGATCGTCGCCGGCAACGATGTCTACTTCGCCAAATCCGGCATGTACGAGGCGCATGACGCGCTGCTCTGCATCGCCGAGGGGCGGACCCTGGCCGAGCCCGACCGCCGCCGCCTGACCGCCGAGCACTACTTCAAGTCGGCCGTGGAGATGCGCCGCCTCTTCGCCGACCTGCCGGAGGCCTGCGACAACACCCTGGCCATCGCCCGCCGCTGCGCCATCATGGCCGAGAGCCGCAAGCCGGAGCTGCCCATCTGCCCCAAGGTGCAGCCCGGCATGACCGAGGCCGAGACGGTGCGCGACATGGCCGCCCGCGGCCTGGAGGCGCGGCTCGACGCCCAGGGCACCCCCGCCACGCCGGAGGCCCGCGCCGTCTACCGCGACCGGCTGACCTTCGAACTGGACGTGATCGAGAAGATGGGCTTCTCGGGCTACTTCCTGATCGTGGCGGACTTCATCCAGTGGGCGAAGGGGCAGGGCATCCCGGTGGGGCCGGGGCGCGGCTCGGGCGCCGGCTCGGTCGCCGCCTGGGCGCTGCTGATCACCGACCTCGACCCGCTGCGCTTCGGCCTGCTCTTCGAGCGCTTCCTCAACCCCGAGCGCGTCTCGATGCCGGATTTCGACATCGACTTCTGCCAGGAGCGGCGGGACGAGGTGATCCAGTATGTCCGCCGCGAATATGGCGAGGACCGGGTGGCGCAGATCATCACCTTCGGCCGCCTCCAGGCCAAGGCGGTGGTGCGCGATGTCGGCCGCGTCATGGGCATGCCCTATGGCCAGGTGAACAAGATCGCCGAGCTGATCCCGTTCAACCCGGCCAAGCCCGTCACGCTGCAGCAGGCGATCGACGGCGAGCCGCGGCTGCAGGAGATGCGCGAGGCGGACGAGACGGTGGAGCGGCTGATGGAGACCGCCCTGGTGCTGGAGGGGCTCTACCGCAACGCCTCCACCCACGCGGCGGGCGTGGTGATCGGCCGCAAGCCGCTGATTGACACGGTGGCGCTCTACCGCGACCCGCGCTCGGACATGCTGGTGACGCAGTACTCCATGAAGTACGTGGAGAACGCCTCCCTGGTGAAGTTCGACTTCCTCGGCCTCAAGACGCTCACCGTGCTGCAGCGGGCGGTTGAGATGCTGGCCGAGCAGGGCATCGAGATCGACCTCGCCACCCTGCCGCTGGACGACAGGAAGACCTACGAGATGCTGGCGCGCGGCGATTCCGCCGGGGTGTTCCAGTTCGAAGGCCAGGGCATGCGGGACTGCCTGCGCATGATGCGCCCCGACCGCTTCGAGGACCTGATCGCCGCCGTCTCGCTCTACCGCCCCGGCCCGATGGCCAACATCCCGGCCTATTGCGCCCGCAAGCATGGCGAGCCCTGGGAGCCGGTGCACCCGGCCATGCGCCACCTGGTCGAGGAGACCTACGGCATCCTGGTCTACCAGGAGCAGGTCATGCAGATCAGCCAGGACGTGGCCGGCTACAGCCTCGGCGGCGCCGACCTGCTGCGCCGCGCCATGGGCAAGAAGATCCGCTCCGAGATGGAGGCGCAGCGCAAGATCTTCGTCGATGGCGCGGTGAGGAACGGCGTGCCGGAGGCCAAGGCGGGCGAGATCTTCGACCTGATGGAGAAGTTCGCGGAATACGGCTTCAACAAGTCGCACGCCGCGGCCTATGCGCTGGTCGCCTATCACACGGCCTATCTCAAGGCGAACTACCCGGTGGCCTTCCTGGCCGCCTCCATGACCTTCGACATGGACAAGACGGAGAAGCTGGCCAACCACATGCAGGAGGCCGCCCGCCTCGGCATCCCCGTGCTGCCGCCGGACGTGAACCGCTCGGCCGCCGATTTCCGCACCGAGATCCGGGAGGAGGACGGCAAGCCCTGCATCCGCTTCGCCCTGGCCGCGGTGAAGCGCGTCGGCATGCAGGCGATGAAGGACATGGTGAAGGCGCGGGACGGGAAGGGGCCGTTCCGCTCCATCGCCGACTTCGCCCAGCGCGTGGACCCCAAGCTGCTGAACAAGATGCAGCTGGAGAACCTGGCCCGCGCCGGCGCCTTCGACAGCCTGGAGAAGAACCGGGCCCGGATGACCGCGAGCGCCGAGGTGATCCTGCGCCGCGCCCAGGCGGCCGCCGAGGAGCGGACCTCCAGCCAGATCGGCCTGTTCGGCGGCGGGGATGCGAAGCCCGAGCCGCTGCGCATGCCGCAGGTGAACGAATGGCCGGAACTCGAGCGGCTGAGCCAGGAGGCGGAGGCGGTGGGCTTCCACCTCTCCGCCCACCCGCTCGATACCTACAAGGAGGTGCTGCGCAAGCTGCGCACCACGCCCATTGCCCAGCTCCAGATGCGGGCCGAGGCGGGGGCGGGCATGCTCAAGATCGCCGGCACGGTGGTGAACAGCAAGGAGCGCACCACCCGCACCGGCAGCCGCATGGCCTGGGTGCGGCTCTCCGATTCCTCCGGCAGCGTGGAGGTGACGCTGTTCTCCGAGACGCTGCTGAAGAACCGGCCCCTGCTGGTGGAGGGCACCGCGCTGCTGATCACGGCCGAGGCGCGGATGGATGGCGAGAACCTGCGCCTGACCGCCCAGGCCGTGGAATCGCTCGACAAGGCGGCGAGCGGGGTGGGGCAGATGCTGCGCCTCGGCATCGAGGACATGGCGGCGGTGGAGCCGATCCGCGCCCTGCTGGCGCGCGAGGGACAGGGCAAGGGCACCGTCATCCTGGTGCCGCGCCTCGCCGAGGGGCAGGAGGTGGAGGTGATGCTGCCCGGCCGCTGGAACGTCTCGCCCCGGCTGACGCAGGAGATGAAGGTGCTGCCCGGCGTGGTCGCGCTCTCCGCGCCGCCGGGCTGACGCCCCGGGCCGCAGCCTGCGGGCAGGGGGCGGCAGGGCCGATAGGGCTTGCGGCGGGGCGCCGGTTGCGCCATATGGCCCGCGCCGGCCCGGGTCCGTTCCCCAGGCCGGTCATTCCGCACGCGGTGCGCCCTTCCGTCTCCGGGCGAGCAGGGTCCGGTCCCGGGGAGACATCCCGGGCTTAGCGCCGCGGAGGCTCAACCGGACGTGACGTGAAGGACCGCCCCCATGGCGATGCCCGAAGTTTCCCTGCGCCAGCTGCTCGAGGCCGGTGTCCACTTTGGCCACCACACCCGCCGCTGGAACCCGCGGATGGCGCCGTACATCTTCGGCGTGCGCAACCAGGTGCACATCCTGGACCTGCAGCAGACCGTGCCGATGCTGGACCGCGCGCTGCGCACCGTGCGCGACGTGGTGGCCGGCGGTGGCCGCGTGCTGTTCGTCGGCACCAAGAAGTCCGCCGCCGAGTACGTGGCCGAGGCCGCGACCCGCTGCGGCCAGTACTACGTCAACCACCGTTGGCTCGGCGGCATGCTGACCAACTGGAAGACCATCACCGGCTCCATCAAGCGCCTGAAGCAGATGGACGAGCAGCTCGGCGGCAACACCCAGGGCCTCACCAAGAAGGAAGTCCTGATGCTGACGCGCGAGCGCGAGAAGCTCGACCGCGCGCTGGGCGGCATCCGCGAGATGGGCGGCCTGCCGGACATCATCTTCGTCATCGACGTGGTGAAGGAGAAGCTGGCGATCGAGGAGGCCAACAAGCTCGGCATCCCGGTTGTCGCCGTGGTCGACTCGAACGCCGATCCGGAGGGCGTGGCCTTCCCGATCCCGGGCAATGACGACGCCATCCGCGCCATCAACCTGTATTGCGACCTGATGGCCGCCGCCGTGTTCGACGGCATCAGCGCCGAGCTGCAGGCCTCCGGCGTCGACATCGGCGCGGGCGAGGACCTGCCGGTCGACGACCTGGCGGGCATCGACGGCGCCGTGGCCGAGGGTGTCGAGGGCGCGGCGGTGGCCGAGGCCGAGGCGGCCGTTGGCGGCCCGGACGCGCCGGTGGCGCCCCAGGCCTGACGCAGACCGCCTGAACCAGACCGCGAGACAGGAGCATCCCCATGGCTGAGATCACCGCCGCGATGGTGCGCGAGCTGCGCGAAAAGACCGGCGCCGGCATGATGGACTGCAAGAAGGCGCTGGTGGAGAACGGTGGCGACACCGAGGCCGCCATCGACTGGCTGCGCAAGAAGGGCCTTGCCGCCGCCGCCAAGAAGTCCGGCCGCGTGGCCGCCGAAGGGCTGATCGGCACCGCCACCGGCCCGCAGGTGGCCGGCATGGTCGAGGTGAACGCCGAGACCGACTTCGTGGCGCGCAACGAGCTGTTCCAGAACTTCGTCTCCGAGGTGGCCGGCCTGGTCCTCTCGGTGGGCGAGGATGTGGAGGCCCTGAAGGCGGCCACCTACCCCGGCACCACCCACACGGTGCAGGACGAGCTGACCCGCCTGATCGCCACCATCGGCGAGAACATGACGATCCGCCGCGCCAAGCGCTTCACCGTGCCGTCCGGCGCGGTGGCGACCTATGTCCACTCGGCGGTGAAGCCGGGCCTGGGCAAGATCGGCGTGGTCGTGGCGCTCGAGGCCGCCTCGGAGATCGAGGCGCTGGAGACGCTGGGCCGCCAGATCGGCATGCACGTCGCCGCCACCCGCCCGGAGGCGCTCGACATCTCCGCGGTGGACAGCTCCGCCCTGGAGCGCGAGCGGTCGGTGCTGACCGAGCAGGCCCAGGCCTCCGGCAAGCCCCCCGCCGTCATCGAGAAGATGGTCGAGGGCCGCATCCGCAAGTACTACGAGGAAGTGGTGCTGCTGGAGCAGGTCTGGGTGCATGACGGCGAGAGCCGCGTGAAGGCCGTGGTGCAGAAGGCCGGCGCCAAGCTGACGGGCTTCGCCCGCTTCCAGCTCGGCGAGGGCATCGAGAAGCAGAGCAGCGACTTCGCCGCCGAGGTCGCGGCGGCCGCCGGCACGGTCTGATCCGCGCCTGACAGGAAGGGGCGGGGGCACGGCCATGCGGCCGTCGCTCCCGCCTTTCCGCATCCGCATACCGCTGCGGCGCCAGCCGCGCGGGATGTGCGATTTCCCGCCGGAGCGGCCGGGAAGTGCCACACTCCCGATGCCGTGTGCTTGCCGCGCACCGGCCCGCTGCCTATCGTGCCGCGCTCCTGCGCACCCTGCCCCCTGATGCTGGAATCGAACCGATGTCGAGCCCGATCTACAAGCGTGTCCTGCTGAAGCTCTCGGGCGAGGCGCTGATGGGGACGCGCGACTACGGGCTGGACAACGCCACGGTCCGCGCCATCGCCCAGGACATCAAGGGCGTGGTGGCGCTCGGGGTCGAGGTCTGCGTGGTGGTGGGGGGTGGCAACATCTTCCGCGGCGTGGCCGGCGCCTCCTCCGGCATGGAGCGCGCGCAGGCGGACAGCATGGGCATGCTGGCCACCGTGATGAACGCGCTGGCCATGCAGAGCGCGCTGGAGCGGGCCGGGGTGCCCACCCGCGTGCAGTCCGCCATCCCGATGAGCAGCGTCTGCGAGCCCTTCATCCGCCGCCGGGCGGAGCGGCACATGGAGAAGGGGCGGGTGGTGATCTTCGCCGCCGGCTCGGGCAACCCCTTCTTCACCACCGACACCGCCGCCGCGCTGCGCGCCGCCGAGATGCGCTGCGACGCCCTGTTCAAGGGCACGCAGGTCGATGGCGTCTATTCCGCCGACCCGCGCAAGAACCCGAATGCCGAGCGCTACGTCACGCTCACCTACCTCGACATGCTGGCGCGCGACCTGGCGGTGATGGACGCCGCCGCGATCAGCCTGGCGCGCGAGAACAAGCTGCCGATCATCGTCTTCAACATCCACGAGCAGGGTGCCTTCACCGCCGTGATGCAGGGCGAGGGCCGCTTCACCACCGTCGTGGACCAATAAGAGAGAGAAGGAGGCCCGCGCCATGGCCGCACCTGCCGATCTGAGCACGCTGAAACAGGACCTGGCCCGCCGCATGGACGGCGCGATGGAGTCGCTGAGGAAGGAATTCTCCGGCCTGCGCACCGGCCGCGCCTCGCCGGCGCTGCTGGAGCCGATCCGCGTCGAGGTCTATGGCTCCAACCAGCCGCTGAACCAGGTGGCCAATGTCTCCGTCTCCGGCCCCTCGATGCTCTCCGTGCAGGTGTGGGACCGCCAGGCCGCCAAGGCGGTGGAGGTGGCCATCCGCGATTCCGGCCTCGGGCTGAACCCGCAGGCCGAGGGCCAGGTGATCCGCGTGCCGCTGCCGCCGCTGACGCAGGAGCGGCGCAACGAGCTGGCCAAGCAGGCGGCCAAGTATGCCGAGGCCGCCAAGGTGGCGGTGCGCGGCGTGCGGCGCGACGGCAACGAGCAGATCAAGGGCTGGGAGAAGAAGTCCGAGATCGGCAAGGACGAGGCGGCGAAGTGGTCCGACGAGGTGCAGAAGCTGACCGACCAGATGATCAAGAAGGTCGACGAGCTGCTCGCCGAGAAGGAAAAGGACATCAAGGCGGTCTGAGGACGTCCTGGAACAGCGTGGCAGCATGAGCGCGGCGCCTCTCAACCAGACTCTGGCCAGCGGCGCCGTGGCGGCGCTGGCGGAGACCCCTTCCTCCCAGACGGCTGGTCCCCAGGGTGGGCCCCTCCATGTGGGCCTCATCATGGACGGCAACCGCCGCTGGGCGCAGGCACGGGGCCTGCCGCGGGCGCTTGGCCACAAGGCGGGGGTGGAGGCGGTGCGCCGTGCCGTCCGGGCGGCGGGGGAGGCGGGGCTGCCCTGGCTCACCCTGTTCGCCTTCTCCTCCGAGAACTGGCAGCGCTCGGCCGACGAGGTGCGCGACCTCACCGGCCTGCTGCGCCTCTATTTGCGCCACGAGGTCGGCGCGCTGGCGAAGAACGGCGTGCGGCTGCGCGTCATCGGCGAGCGGGAACGCTTCGGGCCTGAGATGATGGCGGCCATCGCCGACGCCGAGGCCGCCACGGCGCACAACACCCGGCTGAACCTGACCGTGGCGCTCTCCTACGGCGCGCGGGCCGAGATCGCCGCCGCCGCCCGCGCCCTGGCGCGGGAAGCGGCCGCCGGCCGGATCGACCCGGAGGCGATCGACGCCGCCGCGCTGGAGGCCCGCCTCTCCACCCATGGCATGCCGGACCCGGACCTGATCATCCGCACCTCGGGCGAGCAGCGCCTGTCCAACTTCCTGCTCTGGCAGTCGGCCTATGCCGAGTTCGTCTTCCTCGACGTGCTGTGGCCGGACTTCCAGGCCACGCATCTCCAGGAGGCCCTGGCCGAGTACCGCCGCCGCTCGCGGCGCTTCGGCGTGGGCGCCGGCTGAGGCATGGCCCAGCCGCCCGCGACCTCCCCCGCCGCCGATTCCGCCAAGCGCTGGCGGGACCTGAAGAAGCGCGCCCTCTCCGCCGCCGTGCTGGGGCCGGGGGCGGTGCTGTGCATCTGGCTCGGCGCGGTGCCCTGGACGGCGCTGATGACCGTCGCCATCGCCCTGCTCACCTGGGAGTGGGTGCGGCTCTGCGGCCTGCGCAGCCGTGCCTGGCCGGGCGTCGCGGTGCCGGCGGCGGTGTTCGTCGCCTGCGCCCTCTCGGTGTTCGGGCTGACGGTGCCGGCGCTGGCCTGCCTTTTCGCCGGCTTCCTCGGCACCTGGATCGGCGCGCCGCGTCTGCGCCGGCGCACGCCGCCGCCGCCCGCGCTCTGGCTGGCGGCCGGGGTGCTCTACATCGGCATCGCCGGCATCGCCCTGATCGAGCTGCGGCACGACAATGACGCCGGGCGCGGCAACGTGCTGTTCCTGTTCCTGGTGGTCTGGGCCAGCGACATCGGCGCCTATCTGGTCGGCCGGCTGATCGGCGGGCCGAAGCTGGCGCCGGCCATCTCGCCGGGCAAGACCTGGTCGGGCGCGGCGGGCGGGCTGCTCAGCAGCATGGGCATCGGCTGGCTGGCGGCCGACTGGCTGGCCCCCGGCAACCCGGACGTCGCCAAGGTGCTGATCGTGGCCGCCCTGCTCGGCATCGCCACCCAGCTCGGCGACCTGCTGGAAAGCGCGGTGAAGCGCCACTTCAAGGTGAAGGATTCCTCGATGCTGATCCCCGGGCATGGCGGGCTGCTGGACCGGCTGGACGGGCTGCTGGCGGCCGCGCCGGTCGCCGCCCTGCTGGCCTTCGGCGTCGGCTACGGGGTGCCCCTGTGGCGGTGATCCCCGGCGCCTCGGCCCCGCGCAGCGTCACCATCCTGGGCAGCACCGGCTCGGTCGGCCGCAGCACCGTGGCGCTGCTGGAGGCGGCGGAGCCGGGGCGCTTCCCCGTCGTCGCGCTGGTCGCGGGGCGGGATGCCGCGGGGCTGGCCGCGCAGGCGCTGCGGCTGCGCCCGCAGATCGCCGTGCTGGCCGACGCGGCAGCGGGCCCCGAGCTGGCGCGGCTGCTGGAGGGCAGCGGCATCGCCACGGCCGCCGGGCCGCAGGCGGTGCTGGAGGCGGCCGCGCGGCCGGCGGACTGGACCATGGCCGCCATCGTCGGCGCCGCCGGGCTGGAGCCCACCCTGGCCGCCCTGTCCCATGGCGGCACGCTGGCGCTGGCCAACAAGGAGGCGCTGGTCTGCGCCGGCGACCTCGTGCTGGCCGCCGCGCGGGCCAGCGGCGCCACCCTGCTGCCGGTCGATTCCGAGCACAACGCCATCTTCCAGGCGCTCGACACGCGCGACCCGTCGGCGATCGAGCAGATCGTGCTCACGGCCTCGGGCGGGCCGTTCCGCGAGATGCCGCTGGAGCGCATGGCGCAGGTGACGCCCGAGCAGGCGCTGCGCCACCCCGTCTGGTCGATGGGCGCCAAGATCAGCATCGATTCGGCCACCATGATGAACAAGGGGCTGGAGCTGATCGAGGCGGCGCGGCTCTTCCCCGTGCCGGAGGCGAAGCTGGCCGTGCTGGTGCACCCGCAATCGGCGGTGCACGGCATGGTGCAGTATTGCGACGGCTCGATCCTGGCGCAGCTCGGCTCGCCGGACATGCGCACCCCCATCGCCCACGCCCTGGCCTGGCCGGCGCGGATGGCGGTGGATGTGCCGCGCCTCGACCTCGCCGCCCTGGCGCGGCTGGAGTTCTTCGCCCCCGACCCGGTGCGCTTTCCGGCGCTGCGCCTGGCGCGGGAGGCCTTGCGGGCCGGGGCCGGGGCCCCCACCATTCTGAATGCCGCGAACGAGGCGGCCGTCGGCCTGTTCCTGCAGCGCCGTCTCGGCTTCCTCGACATCGCCGCCGTGGTGGAGGAGACGCTGGCGGCGCTGGGCGCCCCCCCGATCCCCGATATTCCCGCCGTCCTGGCGCTGGACGCCGCGGCACGGCAGGATGCCCTGGCGCGCGCCGCCCGCCGCGCCGCCTGAACCCGCCCGGCGCGGCGCGCGGCATGACTTCGTGCCGCCGGCCCGCCGGCCCGGCACCCCCCTCGGCAAGCCGCGGCGCTGCCCGCCTCGGCCGGAGACGCGACCTTGGACATGCTGCCTGAGCCCTTCCGCTCCATCATCGCCTTCATCCTGGTGCTGGGCGTGCTCGTCTTCATCCATGAGCTGGGCCACTACCTCGCCGCCCGCTGGCGCGGCGTGCATGTGGAGGTGTTCTCCATCGGCTTCGGCCGGCCGATCCGCCAGTGGGTGGACCGGCGCGGCTGCGAGTGGCGCATCGCCTGGCTGCCGCTGGGCGGCTTCGTGAAGCTGCACGGCCAGGAGGGGCCGGACGACGCGACGCCGGAGCAGCGCGCCCGCTGGCGCCAGGGCGAGACCTTCCACGACAAGCCGGTGCGCGACCGCGCCATCGTCGTCGCCGCCGGGCCGGTGGCCAATTTCCTGCTGGCGGCCGCGCTGTTCGCCGGCCTCTACATGACGGTGGGGCAGCCCCAGCCCACCGCCACGGTCGGCACGGTGGTGGAGAACAGCGCCGCCGCCCGCGCCGGCCTGCTGCCCGGCGACCGCATCCTCAGCCTCGACGGCGCGGCCGTCAGCCGCTTCGAGCAGATCCAGGCGCATATCCAGCCGCGCGCCGGCCAGCCGGTGGAGATCCGCATCCAGCGCGGCGGCCAGGAGCAGGCGCTGCGCGCCACGCCGGACAGCCGCGCCGCGGGCGAGGCGACGGTGGGCGTGCTCGGCATCTCCGGCGGGGCGCCGGAGTTCAACCGCCTCAACCCCTTCAGCGCCCTGGCCGCCGGCATCGCCCAGACCTGGGACGTGACGGTGCAGACCCTGGCCGGGCTGTGGCAGATGATCGCCGGCCAGCGCGGCACGGAGGAGCTGGGCGGGCCGCTGCGCATCGCGCAGATCTCGGGCCAGGTGGCGCAGCTCGGCATCGCCAGCCTGGTCTCCTTCATGGCCATCCTCTCGGTCAACCTGGCGCTGATCAACCTCTTCCCCATCCCGGTGCTGGATGGCGGTCACCTGCTGTTCTACGCCGCCGAGGCCATCCGCGGCCGGCCGCTGCCGCCGCGCGCGATCGAGTACGGCTTCCGCGCCGGCTTCGCGCTGCTCATCGCGCTGTTCATCTTCGCCACCTTCAACGACCTCTCGAGCCTCGGCGTGGTGCGCTGGGTGAGCGGGCTGGTGGGCTGACCGGACAGGCGGGGGAGGGGTCCTCCTTCCCCGCCCGGCTCAGGCGATGTTGATGCCTCGGCCGGTAAGGCCTTGGGGTGGCTGCTGAAACTTCCTGAACGGCCGATGGGCAAGTGGGGGTGGCGGGGCGCGCTGTTCCCCGCTAGTCTCCCGCGGCCCGAGACGCCCCGTTTTCGGCGGTTTTCCCTTGGCCCCCTTCAACCGGCCCGGATCCGACCTTTGCACGCTACCCGCGCCCTCCTGCTCGCCGCCACCTGCCTCGTGCCCGTGCTGCTCCCGCCCGAGGCGGTGGCGCAGCCAAGGCGCGGCGCCGCCGCCGCGGCCCAGCCCGCCAACGGCGTCATCCGCCAGATCGACGTGGAGGGGAATCAGCGCATCGAGGCGGATACCGTCCGCTCCTACATGCTGGTGCAGCCGGGGGACGCCTTCGACTCCGACCGGCTGGACCGCAGCCTCCGCACCCTCTTCGCCACCGGCCTGTTCCGCGACGTGCAGATCGGCCGCCAGGGCGACCGGGTGGTGGTGCGGGTGCAGGAGAACCCGATCGTCAACCAGGTGGCGTTCGAGGGGAACAGCAAGCTCTCGGACGACACGCTGCGCCCCGAGGTGCAGCTGCGCCCGCGCGCCGTGTTCACCCCCGCCGCCGCCCAGGCGGACCGCCAGCGCCTGCTGGAGCTCTACGCCCGCCGCGGCCGCTTCGCCGCGCGCGTCGAGCCCAAGGTGATCGAGCGCGACCAGAACCGGGTGGACCTCGTCTTCGAGATCACCGAGGGCGACGCGGCGCTGATCAGCCGCATCAACTTCGTTGGCAACGAGAACTTCTCCGACAGCCGGCTGAAGGAGATCGTCTCCTCGCGCGAGGCGGCCTGGTACCGCCCCTTCAGCTCCTCCGACACCTATGAGCCGGAGCGGCTGAACTTCGACCGCGAGCTGCTGCGCCGCTACTACCAGCGCCAGGGCTACGCCGACGTGAACGTCACCGGCGCCACCGCCGAGCTGGCGCCGGACCGCAGCGGCTTCTTCGTCACCTACACCATCAACGAAGGCCCGCGTTACAGCGTCGGCAAGGTGGAGATCACCTCCGCCCTGCGCAACGTCACCGCCGAGCGCCTGCAGCGCGTGATGGAGATCTCGCCCGGTGACCGGTACGATGGCGACGCCGTCGAGCGCATGGTGCAGACCCTGACCGACGAGGCCAACCTCGCCGGCGCGCCCTTCGTCGAGGTGGAGCCGCGCGTGACGCGCGACCGCCAGGGCCGCAAGGTGGACCTGGTCTTCGAGGTGAAGGAAGGCCAGCGCGTCTACGTCAACCGCATCGACATCACCGGCAACACCCGCACGCAGGACCGCGTCATCCGCCGCGAGTTCCGCATCGCCGAGGGGGATGCCTTCAACGCCGCGCAGGTGCGCCGCTCGCGCCAGCGCATCCGCGACCTGGGCTATTTCCAGGACGTGCAGATCAACCCGGTGCCCGGCGCCACGCCGGACCAGGTGAACCTGAACACCAATGTCGTCGAGCGCGCCACGGGCGAGATCTCGATCGGCGGCGGCTACTCCACCGATGCGGGCGCCCTGGCCGATCTCGGCCTGCGCGAGCGCAACATCCTCGGCACCGGCATCGACGCGCGGGTGAACACCACCCTGGCGCAGCGCCGCAGCCAGGTGGACCTCTCCGTCACCGACCCGTCCTTCATGGACCGCAACCTCGCCGTCGGCGTCGACCTGTTCTACGTGGTGCGCGACCTGACCGACTATTCGGGCTACGAGGAGCGCCGCGCCGGCTTCAGCCTGCGCGCCGGCTACGAGTTCAACGAGCGGCTGCGCCAGTCCTGGTCCTACACCCTGTCGCGCCGCAACGTGTTCAACGTGCTGGACGACGCCTCGATCTACATCCAGGAGCAGAAGGGCGTCACCGTCCTGTCGCAGATCGGCCAGACGCTGACCTACGACACGCGCGATTCCCGCCTCGACCCGCGCGACGGCTACGTGCTGCGCCTGGGCACCGACCTGGCCGGCCTCGGCGGCGACGTGAACTACCTGCGCACGCGCCTCGACGGCACCTACTACGTGCCCTTCGAGCGGCTGCTGGGCGACCCGGACTACGTGCTCGCCATCTCCGCCGGCGTCGGCCACATGTTCAGCTATGGCGGGCGCGACAAGGATGAGCGGATCATCGACCGCTTCTTCCTCGGCGGCGAGAACCTCCGCGGCTTCGCCGTCGCCGGCGCCGGCCCGCGCGACACCAGCACGCAGGATGCCCTTGGCGGCCGCACCATCTGGACGCAGACCACCGAGATGCGCTTCCCGCTCCCGGTGCCGTCCGAGCTTGGCCTGCTCGGCCGCGCCTTCGTCGATGTCGGCTCGCTCACCGGCATCGATTCCGCCCCCAACATCGTCGATGACTCGTCCCCCCGCGTGGGCGCGGGCGTCGGCATCTCGTGGCGCAGCCCGTTCGGTCTGATCAACATCGACCTGGCGCAGGCCCTGGTGAAGAAGTCCTACGACGAGACGCAGGTCTTCCGCTTCGGCTTCGGCACGCGCTTCTGAGCCTAATACGACGGAGTTTCCCGAACATGGCGCGACGCGTCTCCGCAGCGCTTGCGATGGCCCTGATGTCCTCCACCCTGCTCTCGGGCGGGGTGGCGATGGCCCAGCAGCAGGAGTGGTTCGTTCCTCCCAACCAGGCGCAGCAGCAGCAGCCTGCCCAGCGCCCGGCCCAGGCGCCGCAGCAGCGCCCCGCGCAGCGCGCCGTGCAGCCCAACCCGGCGCCGCTGCCGCCCGGCGAGCCGCCGCCGAATGCCGTCATCGGCATCGTCGACGTGCCCGAGGTGCAGCGCAACTCCACCGCCTTCAACAAGGTGCGCGAGGAGATCGAGAAGCGGCGCCAGAAGCTGAACGACGACCTGCAGCGTGAGCAGACCCGCTGGCGCGAGGAGCAGCAGCAGCTCGTCAACCAGCGCGCCAGCCTCTCGCCCGAGGAGCTGCGCACCAAGGAGCGCGACCTGCAGGAGCGGGTGACGGACAGCCAGCGCATCTTCCGCGACCGCAGCCGCAACATCGAGCAGGCGGCGCAGCAGGCGCTGCAGGAGATCGAGCAGGCGCTGGCGGTGGTGATCCGCCAGGTCTCGGCCAGCCGCAAGGTGAACATGGTGCTGCCGCGCGCCGTGGTCATCTACAACGAGCCGCCCTTCGACCTGACGGGCGAGGTCTCCACCCAGCTCAACAAGGTGCTGAAGTCGGTGACGCTGGCGGCGGAGGATGCCCCGGCGCCCGCTCCCGCGGCGGCCCGTCCGGCCCAGCAGGGCCAGGGCCAGCAGGCGCCGCGGCGGAACTGAGCGCGATGGCGGCTGACCCGCGCTTCCACGCGGGCACCGGCCCGCACCGCCTGGACCGGATCGCCGCGGTGGCGGGACTGCCGGAAGGCAGTCTCGGCGCCGATGCGGCGCGCCTCTTCGAGGATGTGGCGCCGCTGCACGAGGCGGGGCCGGCGCAGATCGCCTTCCTCGACGGCCGCCGCCACCTGGCCGCGCTGCGCGAGAGCCGGGCGGGCGCCGTCATCCTGCCGCCGGACCTGGCCGGCCAGGTGCCGGAAGGCTGCGTGGCGCTGCCCTCGCCGGCGCCCCACCTGGCCTTCGCCCGCGTGGCGGCGCTGTTCCACCCGGCGCCCGCGCCGCTGCCCGGCATCCACCCCACCGCCGTCGTCGCCGCCGACGCCGTGCTGGGGGAGGGCAGCGAGGTCGGGCCCTACGCCGTGATCGGCGCCGGCGCGGTGCTGGGCGCGCGCGCCTATGTCGGGCCCCATGCCGTGATCGGCCCCGGCTGCGTCTTCGGCGACGATGCGCGCATCCATGCCCATGCCAGCGCCATCTGCTGCATCGCCGGCCACCGCGTCACGCTGCACCACGGCGCGCGGGTGGGGCAGGAGGGCTTCGGCTTCACGCCGACGCCGGAGGGCCGCTACGTCACCATCCCGCAGCTCGGCCGCGTGCGGCTGGGCGACGAGGTGGAGATCGGCGCCAATGCCTGCGTCGACCGCGGCGCGCTGGGCGACACGGTGCTCGGCCCCGGCACGCGGCTCGACAATCTGGTGCAGATCGGCCACAACGTGAGCACCGGCCGTGGCTGCGTCATCGTCGCGCAGGTCGGAATCTCCGGCTCCACCCGGCTGGGCGACTACGTGACCATCGCCGGCCAGGCCGGGCTGACCGGGCACCTGACCATCGGCAGCAAGGCGCGCATCGGCGCCCAGGCCGGCGTCCAGAGCGACGTGCCGCCTGGGCAGGATGTGACCGGTTCCCCCGCGATGCCGGTGAAGGATGCCTTGCGGGCCGCGCTCTACCTGCGGAAATTGGGTGCCCGTAAGGGAACCGGCTCCGCCGCGGCCACCGCCCGGGAAACGGCAGAACAGAAGGGGCCGCCAGCAGGGCGGCCAGGACATACGGACTGATCGGCATGGACCAGCAAGAACAGCCGGCCTCGGACGAGGCGGCGCACAAGCAGAATCTGGAGACCTGCGACATCGCGCGCATCATGCGCGCCATTCCGCACCGGTATCCTTTCCTGCTGCTCGACCGTATGGTGGAGATGAAGCTGGGCGAGAGTGCCATCGGCATCAAGAACGTCACCATCAACGAGCCGTTCTTCCAGGGCCACTTCCCGAGCCATCCGGTGATGCCGGGCGTGCTGATCATCGAGGCGATGGCGCAGACCGCCGCCGTGCTGGTGGTCGAGACGCTCGGCCCCAGCGCGCATGGCAAGATCGTCTATTTCATGAGCATCGAGAACGCCAAGTTCCGCCGCCCCGTGGTGCCGGGAGACCAGCTGCGGATTCACATCAACAAGGACCGTCAGCGCGGCAATGTCTGGAAGTTCAACGCCGTGGCGCGCGTCGATGGCGTCGCCGTGGCGGAAGCCAGCTACGCCGCGATGATCATGGACCGCTGAGCGGATGCTCGATCGCGTGACGCAGACAGACAACACAGCCCCCGACCCGATCCACCCCACCGCCGAGATCCACCCCACCGCCATCGTCGCGCCGGGCGCGCGCATCGGCGCAGGCTGCCGCATCGGGCCGTGGTGCACCGTCGGGCCGGACGCCGTGCTGGCCGAAGGCGTGGTGCTCACCTCCCATGTCATCGTCGAGGGCCATGCCGAGATCGGCGAGAAGGTGCTGGTCAGTCCCTTCGCCACCATCGGCCTGGCGCCGCAGGACCTGAAGTACAGGGGCGAGCCCACCCGCGTGGTCATCGGCGCCCGCACCATGATCCGCGAGCACGCCACCGTGCACCGCGGCAGCATCGGCGGCCATGGCATCACCACCGTGGGCGCGGATTGCCTGCTGATGGTCAACGCCCATGTCGGGCATGACTGCACGCTGGACCACCACGTCATCCTCGCCAACAACGTGATGCTGGGCGGGCATGTCGAGATCGCCGACACGGTGTTCGTCGGCGGCGGCGCGGCCATCCACCAGTTCGTCCGCATCGGCCGGCAGGTGGTGGTGGGCGGCATGAGCGGCGTGGAGGCGGACATCATCCCCTTCGGCGCCGTCATGGGCAACCGCGCCCGGCTGACCGGGCTGAACCTGATCGGCCTCAAGCGCCGCGGCTTCCCGCGCAGCCAGATCCACACGCTGCGCGCCGCCTACCGCAGCCTGTTCCGCACCGCCGGCGTCTTCCAGGACCGCGTGGACATCACCGAGGCCAGCTTCGGCGAGGACCCGGTGGTGCAGGAGATCCTGGCCTTCATCCGCGCCGACAGCCGCCGCGGCCTCTGCCGCGCCGGCCGCGAGCTGCTGGATGAGGAGGAAGGCGCCGAGGCCGCGGCGTGACAGGCGCCGGGGCCTGAGCCGGTGTCTTCGCCCGTCATGCCGCGGACTGGAATGCCGCCGCTCGGGATGATCGTCGGCGGCGGGCTGCTGCCGCAGCGCGCCGCCGCCGCCGCCGCCGCCGCCGGCCGCGTGCCGCATGTGGTGGTGCTGGAAGGCTTCGGCGAACCGCGCGACTATGCGGCCTATCCGCACATCGTCTGCCGCCTCGGCGCCGCCGGCCGCATGCTGGAGTGGCTGCGCGCCGCCGGGGCGCGCGACCTGGTGCTGGCCGGCCGCGTCTCCCGCCCCAGCTTCTTCGCGCTGCGGCCGGATGCGGGGGCGGCGAGGATGCTGCCGCGCATCGGCATGCGTGCCTTCGGCGGCGACGATTCGCTGCTGACCGCCGTGCTGCGCGTGCTGCGCGAGGAGGGCTTCAACCCGATGGAAGCCTATGCCGTGCTGGAGGACTTGCTGGTGCGCGACCCCACTGCCCTGACCACCCATCTGCCGGACGAGGATGCCCGGCGCGACATCCGCCGCGGCCTCGCCGTGGTGCGGGCGCTCGGCGCCGTCGATGTGGGGCAGGGGGCGGTGGTGCAGCAGGGGCTGGTGCTGGCCGTCGAGGCGATCGAGGGCACCGACGCCATGCTGGCCCGCGCCGGCACGCTGCGGCGCGAGGGGCCGGGCGGCGTGCTGGTGAAGATCCTGAAGCCGGGCCAGGACCGGAGGGTGGACCTGCCCACCATCGGGCCGGACACGGTGGCCAATGCCGCCGCCGCCGGCCTGCGCGGTATTGCCATCGAGGCGAACGGCACCATCATCGTCGACCGTGCGGCGACCGCCGCGGCGGCCGAGGCGGCCGGACTGTTCCTGCTGGCCATCGACCCGTCGCACGAAGCCTGGTCCGAAACCATCTCCTGACAGGGAAACACCCCATGAGCAGCTTCCTGCACACCATGATCCGCGTCGGCAACCTGGAGCGGAGCGTGGATTTCTACACGCGCCTGCTCGGCATGCAGGAGCTGCGCCGCAACGACGTGCCGGACGGCAAGTACACGCTGGTCTTCGTCGGCTACGCACCGGAGAGCACCGGCGCCGGCGTCATCGAGCTGACCTACAATTACGGCGTGGACAAGTACGAGCTGGGCAACGCCTTCGGCCATCTCGCCATCGGCGTGCCGGATGTCTATGCCACCTGCGAGAAGCTGCGCGCCGAGGGCGCCAAGATCACGCGCGAGCCGGGGCCGGTGAAGTTCGGCACCACCGTGATCGCCTTCGTCGAGGACCCGGACGGGTACAAGATCGAGCTGATCGAGCGCAAGTCGGCGGAAGCCGGGACGCGCGGCTAACAGGCGTCCCCGCCCGGGGGAGGCTGTCCCCCGGGCCCCGCCCACCGGCCCTCAGGCCTCCTCGATCAGCGCGCGCGCCGCGTGGCAGAGCAGGCCGTCCGGCGCGCGCAGCGTCTCCAGCAGCGTCGCCTCGTCCAGGCCGGGCAGCGGCAGCAGCGGGGCGGCGCAGCCTTCCCGCTGCCGCAGCGCGTGGAAGGCGCGGGACTGCCGCTGCGCCGCCTCCGGCTCCGCCTCGCCATAGGCCAGCGCGAAGGGCTTGCGCACCACCGGCAGGCGCTGCGGCGAGAGCACCTCCACCTCCAGCGGCGTCAACCCCAGCCTCTCCTCCAGCGATCCCAGCTCGTAGAGGCCGGAAAGGCCGAGCCCGGCCTTCACGCGCGGATGGCCGAGCAGCATGGCGGCCAGATGCGCGCCGGAGTTCCAGCCGCAGAGCAGCACCGGCCCGGTGATGCCGTGCAGCGGCCCCTGCGCCGCCAGCCAGTCGAGCGCGCGGTGACCCTGCCGGACGATGCGCGTCAGGCTGGCCTCCGGCATCAGGCTGTGGCCGGGCAGGGCGGCCGACCAGCCATGCGCCAGCAGCCCCTGCGCCAGCGCGCCGAAGCCCTGCCGGCCGCCTTCCCGCCAGCCGCCGCCATGCAGCAGCACCACGCAGGGCGCGGCGGGGTCGATGGCGGGGTAGAGATCCCACCGGCAGGCCTCGGCGGCCGCGTAGGGAAGGTCCAGCCTGCCGGGCCGGGCGGCCCGCAGCGCCCGCGAATCCTCCGCCCACTGGCCGGCCAGCTCCGCCGCCGAGAGGCCCGGCCCGCCGCGGCGGAGCACCGTCCGTCCACCCTGCGGCGCGGCCTGCGGAGGCGGGATCATCGCCTCGCCCCACCTGGGTGGCGGTCCTTCAAGGGCGCCGTGCAGCGGTAGGGATGCGACATGCCGGGACACTCCTTGCTCGGGCCGTCCTGGCCCTTTGCAACCGGCGTGCCGCGCCGGGCGAGGCCGGGGCCGGCGGTCCCCGGGCCTGCCCGGCGGGTGCGGCGGCCGCCCACCCCTTGTGCAGTTGCGCCGCGGCGGGTCAGCCCGGCGGGGAGACGAGCAGCGGTGCCAGCGCCTCGCGCAGGGCCGGCGGCACCGGCACGGTCTGCCGCTGCGTCGCCGCGTCCACCTGCACATGGATGAAGTGGCCCTCGGCGCAGGCCAGATCCTCGCCCGGGCGGAACAGCCCGATCTCGTAGCGCACCGAACTGCGCCCGACATGCGCGACCCGCAGCCCGCCCGCCAGCACATCCGGGAAATGGGCCGGGCTGTGGAAGCGGCACATCGTCTCCACCACCACGGCCAGGCTGGAGCCGGGATCGGCCGGGGTGGGCTGCAGGCCGCGCCCGGCCAGGAACAGCGCCACCAGCGTGTCGAAGTAGAAGTAGTAGGCGGCGTTGTTGATGTGGCCGTAGCTGTCCTGGTCGCCCCAGCGGGTGGGGATGTCCTGGAAGTGCCGGTACTCGGCCCGGCGGGGGATGCTCTTGCTCATGCGCGGGGCGCGGTCCTTGTCGTGATGCGGGGCTGCAATGCGGGGCGGGCTGTGGCACGCCGCCCACGCCCGGCGGCAAAAATCCGCGCGGGGGGGCGGGGTTTGCGCGGCCTGGGCTTCGCCCTGGCGCGTGGGCCTTGTATAAAAGAAGAATTCCTGGCGAACAGGGCGCCGATCGGTGGCAATATGCCGCCGCCGGCCCGCCCGGCCTGCCGGAGTCCCGCAACCCGACCAGCCAGGATCGTTTCCGCGCACGATGTCAGCACCCGCCGCCAATCCCCGCCTTGAGCCATTCCGGCTGCGCGGCGCGAATTTCAATCTGCTGGTGCTCCGGCTGCTCGATCCACGGCACGAGGTGATTGTTCCTGCCCTCGGCGACCAGTTCCGCCGCGCGCCCGGCTTCCTGCGCTTCGCGCCGCTGGTGATCGGGCTGGACGACCTGGCGGTGGCGCCGCACGAGGTGGATTTCGCCACCCTCGCGGCCGAGCTGCGCCGCATCGAGATCATGCCCATCGGCACCGTGGGCGGCTCGCCGGAGATGAAGGCCGCAGCCCAGAGCGCCGGCCTGCCGCCGCTGCGTGCCGCCGGCGCGCAGGAGGAGGTGGCGCTGGCGCCGCCGCCCCCGCCCGCCGCCAGCAGCGAGCCGCCGCCCGCGCCGCCGCTGCCGCCCGGGTCGATGCGCCCCACCGTCATCGTCGATCACGCGGTGCGCGCCGGCCAGCGCATCTGGGCCCAGGGTGCCGATCTTATCATCAACGGCACGGTCAATCCGGGCGGCGAGGTGATTGCGGACGGCAACCTGCACGTCTATGGCGCCCTCCGGGGCCGGGCCATCGCCGGCGGGGCCGACAATATGGAAGCGCGCGTCTTCGCGTTGAATTTCGATCCGGAACTGGTTTCCATCGCCGGCTACTACGCCGTGCGGGAGGGGCTGACGGACGCGCCGATCGGCAAGCCGGCGCAGGTGCGGCTGATCGGCGAGAACATGCGGTTTGACCGGCTGGGCTGAGCCCGCTTCCCACCCGGCAGAGAGGAGAGACCAATGGCGCAAGTGATCGTGGTGACGTCGGGCAAGGGAGGGGTCGGCAAGACCACAAGCTCCGCCGCCTTCGCCACCGGTCTCGCCCAGAGCGGCAAGAAGACGGTGGTCATCGACTTCGACGTCGGCCTGCGCAACCTCGACCTCATCATGGGCGTCGAGCGCCGCGTGGTGTTCGACATCGTCAACGTCATCAGCGGCGAGGCGCGGCTGAACCAGGCGCTGATCCGCGACAAGCGGGTGGACACCCTCTCGATCCTCCCTGCCAGCCAGACGCGGGACAAGGACGCCCTCACCAAGGAGGGCGTGGCGCAGATCATCGACGAGCTGAGCCAGGATTTCGACTACATCGTCTGCGACAGCCCCGCCGGCATCGAGAAGGGCGCGCTGCTGGCCCTCTACTTCGCCGACCAGGCGATCATCGTCACCAACCCGGAAGTCTCCTCCGTCCGGGACAGTGACCGCATCCTCGGCGTGCTGCAGTCCAAGTCGCGCCGCGCCGAGGAGAAGAAGGAGCCGGTGAAGGAGCACCTCCTCGTCACCCGCTACGCGCCGGAGCGGGTGGAGAGGGGCGAGATGCTGAAGCTCGAGGATGTGCGCGAGATCCTCGCCATCCCGCTGCTCGGCGTCATCCCCGAGAGCGAGAGCGTGCTGAAGGCCTCCAACACCGGCAGCCCGGTGATCCTGGACGACGTGTCGAACGCCGGCCAGGCCTACAAGGACGCGGTCGCCCGCTTCCTGGGCGAGGACCGCCCGCACCGCTTCATCGACCCGGAGAAGCGGGGCTTCCTGTCGCGCCTGTTCGGGGGGAGGGCCGCATGAGCTGGCTCGACGTCTTCCGGGGCAAGAGCAAGCCGCCGCCCAGCGCGGGTGCCGCCAAGGAGCGGCTGCAGATCGTGCTGGCGCATGAGCGCATCAGCCGCACGGGCGACGATTTCCTGCCGCGGCTGCAGAAGGAGCTGATCCAGGTGGTGGCGCGCTACGTCGCCATCGACCCGAAGGCGGTGAACATCTCGCTCGACCGCGGCGGCGACATGAGCACGCTGGCGATCGAGGTGGAACTGCCGGCGCCGGAGAAGCCCAAGCCCGGCGCCGACGCCCCCGCCGGCAAGGCGGCCGCGCCGGAAGCGCCGGCCGGCAGCAAGGCCGAGGCCGGCCAGAAGGCCTCCTGAAGCCCGGGGAACCGGCGCGGCCTCAGCGGCCGCGCCGCACCAGGTAGAGGGTGGCGCCGAGCATCACCACCGTGCCGGCCAGCAGCGCCAGGCCCGGCCGCTCGGCATAGATGGCCCAGCCCAGCATGGCGCTGGCCGGAATCTGCGCATACTCGATCGGCGCCAGCAGCCCGACCTCCGCCCGCCGCGCCGCGGCCGAGGCGGCGAGGTCGCTGCCCAGCGCGAACAGCGTGCCGCCCACCAGCATGGCCAGGGCGAACAGGCTCGGCGTCTGCCAGACGAAGGCCGAGACCGGCCCCCAGAACAGCACCGAGATCACCGAGTACCAAGCCACCACCCGCACCGGCGGCTCGGTGGCCGAAAGGGCGCGGAAGGTGATCAGCACCAGGGCGCTGCACATCCCCGCCGCCAGCGCCGCCGGCGTGCCGAGCGAGAGGCTGCCCCCCGGCTGCGCGACGATCAGCACGCCGACGAAGCCGATGGCAGCGGCCAGCGCCCGGTCGCGCCGCACCGCCTCGTGCAGCAGCAGCGCCGCCAGCGGCAGCACCCAGAGCGGGCGGGCGCTCATCATCGCCACAGCGTCCGCCAACGGCAGCAGGGTGATGGCGAGGAGCTGGAGCAGGAAGGTGGCGATGCCGGCGGCACCGCGCGCCAGGTGCAGCTTCGGCCGGCGCGTGGCCAGCGCCGCGATGGGGCCGGCGCGCAGGATCCAGGGCGACAGGATGGCCAGGGTGATCAGCCCGCGCGCGAAGGGCACCAGCGGCACCGGCAGCCCCTCGCGCAGGGCGGCGCGGTAGCAGGCATTCACCCCCGCGCCGCACAGGGCGGCCAGCAGCATCAGCCCGATGCCCGCCAGCGCGGCGGAGGGCCGGCGGGCCAGCGGCATCAGCGGCGGGGCGCGAGCTCGGATTCCAGCGCCTTGATCTTGGCGGTCAGCGACTCCCGCAGCGAGGCGGCGGCGTGCGGCTTCAGCGCCGCCAGCGCCTCCTTCAGGTCGCGCAGCTGGCGCTTCTTCTCCTCGGTGGTGCGGGAGATGGGACGATTGCCGGAGAGCTGGCCGTCGAACGCACGCATGGTCGTCATGTCCTTGTGGCAGGGGCCGCGCATCCTGTGCGGGCGCGCAGGGAAAGAGGAAGGAGAGGCGTCTCAGAGACCGTTCAGCTTGCGCAGCAGGCAGAGCAGGGCCTCCCGCTCCGCCGCGTCCAGCGGCTGGGCGATCCGGTCCTCATGCTCTCCCACACGGGCCTTGAAGGGCGGCAGCAGCGCCATCCCCTCGGCGCTCAGGCGCAGGGCCTGGGCGCGCCGGTCGCTGGGAACCGCATGCCGCTCCACCAGCCCGCGCTCGGTGAGGCGCTGCATGGCCGGGCTCAGCGTGGACTTGTCCAGCGCCGCGGCCGTGGCGAGCTGCCCGAGGGTGATGCCGGGATTGGCCTCCACCAGGCAGAGCAGCGCGAACTCCCCGGAGGTGATGCCGAACTCGGCCGTGCTCTCGGTGAAATCCAGCAACATGCGGGTATGGGCGCGGCGCAGCAGATGCCCGAGCAGCCCCGGCAGGGGCCCCAGGTCGATCGGCTCCTGCCTGAATCGCTCCGCGTCCATGGCCGCAGCATAGCGCAGCCGGCGATGGGGCGGAACGGGCGCCGGGGGGCGGTCTTCCCCGGCTTAGTACTCGAACTCGTAGGAAAGGCCGATGCGCTCGCCCGTCTCGCCGCCGGTGCTGCTCTCCAGCTTCAGCCTTGGCGTCAGCTCCACCTCGACGCCGACGCGCGGCCCGCCCTCGGCGCCCTGCTCGACGCCGACATAGACGCCCTGGCCGACATAGCCGCCCGCCTGCACCGAGGGGTTCTCCAGCCCGCCCTCCTGGTTGCCGACGCCGAGCCGGTCCAGCCCCAGCCGGTCCGCCAGCCGGCCCAGGAAGCCGCGCCCGCCGCCGGGCGCGACGCCGGCCAGGTTGGCGACGCCCCCCGCGAGCTGCGCGATCTCCAGCGGCGAGAGCTTGTCCACGGGGCGGCCGAACAGCAGCCGCGCCAGCACCTCGTCCTGCGGCAGCTCCGGCTCCGAGGTGAAGCTGATCTCCGGCTTGCCGGGCTCGCCGGTGACGGTGATGGTGATGGTCACGCCCTGGGCATTGGTGCTGGCCTCGAAATCGAGGTGCGGCTGCAGGTCGCCAGTGAAGGTGATGGCGCCGCGGTTGAAGACGATGCGCCGGTCGAGCAGCTGGAAGGTGCCGCGCCGCATGGTGAAGGCGCCCGCCGGCTGCGGGTCCGCCGCCGTGCCGCCGACGCGCAGCGTGCCGCCCAGCTCCGCGTCGAGCCCACGGCCGCGCACCAGGATGGATTGCGGCGCCTCCACCGTCACGTTCAGCCGGATGGGCGGCGCGGCGGGGCCGGGCTCGGGTGGCGCGGGGGCGCCGGCGCCACGCTCGCGCACATCGCCCAGCGTGGCCACGCCGCCGCCGGGCAGCGCCTGCGGGATGTTCACCACCACCCGGCGCAGCCGCACCGTGCCGCCCAGCGCCGGGTCGGTCTGCAAGGGCCCGGTGAAGCGGAGGTCGGCATCCAGCAGCGCCGTCACCAGCTCGCTCTGCACCGGCGTCGCGTCGCGCGCGGTGATGGCGATGTCGATGGGGATGCCGGCGGCCAGCGGCTGCGCGCTGCCGCGCGCGGTGATGCTGCCATTGCCGGCACGCGCCACGAAGTTCTCGAGCAGCACCTGGTCGCCGCTGGCGCGCAGCCGGCCGTTGATGCCGGTGAGGCGCAGGCCGAAGAGCGGGTTGCGCACCTCGCCGCCGGAGAGGGTGGCGGTGCCATTCAACGCGGGCGCGCCCAGCGTGCCGGAGGCGCCGCCATCGAGCACGATGCGGCCGGTGACGCGGTTGGCGCTGCCGCCCAGGCTCGGCGTCAGCAACGGCTGGAGGTTGGCCTGGCCGCTGAGGCTGGCCGAGAGCGGCGCCTCGGCCCCCGGCCCCTGCGGCAGCTCGGCGCGGGCGTCGAGCGTCACCATGCTGCCCATGCGCAGCGCGGCGCTGGCCCGCACCGCGCCGTTGCCGGCCCGCTGCGCCTCGACCCGCAGCGTGGCGGCGGGCCAGCCGCGCGACCACGGCGCCTCGGCGCGCAGCCCGGTGCCGTTGAGGGTGGCGTTGACCTCCGGCGCACTGGTCGGGCCGGTGATGCGCGCCTCGCCCACCACGGTGCCGGAGAGGCGCGGCTCGGGCGCGAACATGTTGACCAGCGAGGCAGGCAGGGCGGCCAGCGCCACGCGGATGTCGGCCCGCTCCGGCCCCCAGCGGCCGCTGACGGTGAGGTTGCCCGCCGGCCGCGCGGCGAGGCGCAGGCCGGGGATCTCCACCGCGCCGGAATTCGGCAGCAGGATGGCGCCGGGTGCCGCGAGGCGGATGCCCATCTCGCCCTGCGCCGCCTCCAGCACGGCGATATCGACCCGCATGCCCTCGTCATTGCGGCTGAAGCGGCCGCGGCCCTCGACATTGGCCTGGGGCAGCCCGGCGCGGATGTTCCAGTCGAAGGCGGCATCGGTGCCCTTCACCAGGGCGTTGGCGCTGTAGCGCTGGCCGCCGACCTCGACATTCGGCGCCTCGATGCGGGCGTCGATGCTCTGGCGGCCCTCGGGGGTCGGCGCCAGCTTCGCCTCGACGCGCAGCCGCCCGGCCACCGGCTGGCCAGCCAGCTCGGAGAGCGGCGCGAGGTTCTCGGCGGCGATGGTGGCGGTGCCGTCGAACAGGGTGGTGGCGGTGTTCAGCGTGCCGTCCACCTGGCCACGGATGGGGCCGAAGGTGATATCGCCCTCGGCCAGACGCACCAGATCGCCCTCCTGCGCCGCGCGCAGGGCGAGGGCGATGGGCTGGCCCTCGGCCCGGCCGGTCAGGCGCAGCGTGCCGGCCATGCCGCTGACGGAGGGGATCTCCGCCACCAGCTCCGGCGATTCGACACGCCGCCCGGCGACGAACAGGCCGGGGCTGGCCGCCTTGAGCGCGATGGCGGGGTCGGCCGCGGGGCCGGTGACGCGGGCATCGACGGCGATGGGGCCGGACAGTTCCGGGCGGATCGCCTTCAGCTCCGGCACATCGAGCCGCGCCGTGAGGTCCAGCACGTCCCAGCCGCTGCCCTCGACATGCAGGCGGGCGCCCTGGCCACGCACCTCCAGGCTGTCGATGCGGAAGGCGGTGCCGCGGTAGTCGGCCTCGGGGTTGGGGCCGAGCACGGCGCCCATCGGGTCCGGGCCGCGCAGGCCGCGCGGGCGGAGCTGCGCCTGGATGCGTTCGCCATCCTCCACCCGGGCGGTGAGGGTGATACCCTCCCAGCCGATGATCTCCGGCACCAGCGGCGCCAGCTCCGCCGAGTTCGCGATGCGCGCCTCGGCCTCCAGCAGCGCCAGGCTGCCGCGCGCGGTGATCTCGCCGGCGCGGGCGGAGAGGCGGAGATTCTCCAGCTCCGGCTGGCCGCCGGCGGGCAGCTTCGCGCCCAGCGTGAAGTCGATGGCGCGCACCGGCTCGGGCGCCAGGTTGGCCGGCGCGTCGAGATGGCCGGCGAGGGTGAGGGCGCCGCCGCCCGCCGCGTCCAGCGCCACGCGGCCCTCCGCGTTGAAGCCGGCGAGCTCGCCAAAGGCGGCGCGGGCGCGCAGATCGGCGCCGCTGGCCGGGCCGTCCAGCCGCAGGGTGAGATCGGCCGGCGCCTGCGGGATGCCGAGCGCGGTGGCCAGCACGCCGCCGGGCGGCTCCTGCGCGCGCAGGTCGGCCAGCAGCCGCGCCTGCGGGTCGAGGCCCAGCTCCAGGTCGAGCCGGCCCTCGGCCTCCAGCCGCTGCACGGCGAGCTTCGCCTGCAGGGCGGCGGCGACGAGGCTGACCTCGCCGTTCAGCGAGAGAGCGAAGCCCGAGGGACCATGGGGGGCGGGGCCGTGCTCCTCCACCGTGGCCGCCACCAGCTCGCGCGGGATCTCGATGCGCTCCACCGCGAGGCGCTCCAGATGCACCGCCACGGGCAGGTTCGGCAGGGTGGGGATGGGGCCGCCCTCGGTGGTCTGCGGCTCCGGCTCCGGGGCGGGTTCGCCGGCCTCGGGCAGGCGCAGCAGCGCCACGCGGCGGGCGGTGAGCGCCTCGATGCGCAGGTCGCGCGAGAGCAGGGCGCGCAGGTCGAGGTCGAGGCGGGCATCCTCCACCTCCAGCCAGGGCCCCTGCGAATCGGCCATGGTGAGGCGGGCGAAGCCGGGGGCGCCGGGAATGGGGCCGTGCAGCCCCTCGATGGTCAGGCCGGGGACGAAACGCTGCGCGAGGTCAGCCAGCAGGCGCTGGCCGGGCGCGGTGTTGGCGCCCACCAGCACGCCGCCCAGCAGCAGCACGGGCAGCAGAATCAGAATCGCGAGCAGGCCCAGGGCCCAGCGGAGCACCCGGCGCATCAGAAAGCCTGCCCGATGCCGACATAAAGGCCGAAGGCGGAATCCCCGCTCTCCTTGTTGAGGGGGATGGCGATATCGGCGCGCAGCGGACCGATGGCCGTGAGGTAGCGCACGCCCAGGCCGGCGCCGACCTTGAGGTTGCCGAAATCCGGCGTCGGGTCGCGCGTCACGGAGCCGGCATCGACGAAGGCCGCCATGCCGATCGGGCCGCTGATGCGCTGGCGCAGCTCGACGCTGCCCTCCACCAGGGAGAGGCCGCCCGCCGGCTCGTCGCTGGCCGTGCGCGGCCCGACGGACTGGTAGGAATAGCCGCGCACCGAGCCGCCGCCACCCGCGTAGAAGCGCTTGTCGGGCGGCACGCCGCCGAAGGAGGCGCCGACGATGCTGCCCACCACGCCGCGCAGCGCGATGATGCTGCCCTTGTCGCCGCTGACGTCGAAATAGGTGCTGCCCTGGGCACGCAGCCGGGTGAAGGCATTGCTCTCGCCCAGCGAATAGATCGGGTTGACCAGCAGCGCGGCACGGATGCCGCGGCTCGGATTTAGCGGGTTGTCCGTGTCGTTCCAACGCAGCTGCCCGATCAGGCCGAGCAGCTGGTAGTTCGTCGTCACATTGTCCTGGGTGACGCGGCTGAACTCGATCTGCGGGCCGAAGCCATAGGTCAGGCGGGGCGAGAATTCCCGCTCCAGCAGCGCGCCGAGGGTGAAGGCATCGCGGTCATAGGCGTCGGGGCGCTCGCGCAGGGCGGCGATGTCGAAGGTCAGGGTCTGGTTGCGGCCGGCGAACCAGGGGGTGCGCAGGCTGGCGCCGATCTTGCCGCCCGTGTCGCTGGTGTCGCCCGTGGTGCCGAGGCGGTTGACCTCCGCCTCCAGCCGCAGCCGCTCGGCGCCGCCGAACAGGTTGCGGTGCTCCCAGTAGGTGCTGAAGGTGGGGCCGTAGCGCGTCTCGTAGGCGGCGCTGAAGCCGATGGCGTGCAGGGGCCGCTCGGCCACGGTGAAGGTGAGGGGCAGGTCGCCCGCCTCGTCCAGCCGCTCGCCGGCACGGGCCCGCACGGTGCTGAACACGCCGAGGCTGAGCAGGTCCCGGCGCTTCTCGTCGATCGCCTTCTGGCTGTAGCCCTGGCCCTGCATCGGGGCGACGATGCGGGCGAGCAGGTCGCTGTCGGTGCGCTCCTCGCCGCTGACGCCGGGCCGGGCGAATTGCGGGCGCGGGCCGGGGGCCACGGTGAAGGTGACCTCCATGCGGTTCGTGTCATGGTCCACCGTCACGCGGCGGCGCACGGCGGCGAAGGGATGGCCGGCATTGCGCAGCGCGTCGCGCAGCCGCCCCTCGGCATCCAGCACTGGCTGGGCGCGGGCGGGGTCGCCCTCCTTCAGCCCGGTCTCCCCGGCATCGGCGATCGAGGCGCCGGCGGGTTCGGCCTGCAGCCGCACGGGCGCCAGGCGGTATTGCGGCCCCGGCTCCACCATGACGGAGACCGGCACCGGCTCCGCATTGCCCTCGCGCGCCAGCAGGCGCTCGGCCAGGCCCGGGCTGTCCGGCGCCTGACCGTCGATGGCGATGCGGGCGCTGCCGCCGTAATAGCCTTCGGAGCGCAGCGCATCGCGCATGTTGTCGGTCTCGGCCAGGGCGCGGCCGATCAGCCCGTAGGCATCCACCGGCGCGCTCTCGCGCAGCCGCTCCAGCGCGGAGGCATTGCGGATGGCGGTGTCCAGCGCCTCGTCGCCGGTTTCCGGCAGGGCCACGGTATAGGCGAGATTGGCCTCATCCTGCGGCGCCTCCGGCTGGCTGGCGGCCGGCGTGCCTGCGGCCCCGCTTTCCGCCCCCCGGCTTTCCGGCGCAGGCTGGGCGAAGGCGCGCAGCATGGCCGTGAGGGGAAGGGCACCCGCGACGGCGGCGGACAGGGCGACAAGGGCAAGTCGGGATTTGAGGCGCATCGTCTTAGGGAGTATGCCCTAGCACATGGATCCGACTCTTGCCGAAACACTCACGCGTTGGCGCAGGCATCTCCACGCCAACCCCAGCCTCACCCTGCATGAAGGGCCAACCGCCAAGTTCGTGGTGGACAAGCTGAGGGAGCTGGGTGTGACCGACATCGTCACCGATGTTGGGGGTCATGGCGTGGTGGCAACCCTGCACCGGCCCGGCAGCAACCGCAGCGTCGGCCTGCGCGCCGACATGGACGCGCTGCCGATCGAGGAGGCGGCGCAGGATCTGGCCTGGCGCAGCACCAACCCGGGCGTGATGCATGCCTGCGGACATGACGGCCACACCACGGCGCTGCTCGGCGCCGCGGCGCTGCTGATGCAGGATGAGAGCTGGTCCGGCACGGTGCGGCTGGTGTTCCAGCCGGCCGAGGAGGGCGGCGGCGGCGCCGCCTCCATGGTGCGCGACGGGCTGTTCCGCCGCTTCCCGATGGACCGCATCTTCGGCTGGCACAACTGGCCGGGCCTGGCCGCGGGCACCATCGCGGTGCATGACAGCGCGGTGATGGCCGCCGGCCGGCGCTTCGAGATCGTCGTGGAGGGCCATGCCGGCCACGCTGCGCTGCCGCACCTGACGCGTGACCCGATGGTGGCCGCCGGCCACGCCATCGTCGCCTGCCAGTCCATCGTGGCGCGCAACCTCGACCCGATGGAAACCGGCGTCGTCAGCCTGACCATGATCCATGGCGGCGAGGCGGAGAACCAGATCGCCGCCCGCGTCACCATCAAGGGCAGCATGCGCTTCATCAAGCCGGAGGTCGGGCGGGAGATCGAGGCGGGGCTGCAGCGCGTGGCGGAGGGCGTCTCGGCCACCTTCGGCGTGCAGGCCACCAGCCGCGTCTGGGGCGGCGTGCCCGTCACCGCCAACCACCCGGAGGCGCGTGAGCTGGCGGCCGGCGCGGCAGCGGCGGTGACCACGCTCCGCCGCGACATCGGGCCCGCCATGACCGGGGAGGATTTCTCGCACTTCCTGCATGAGGTTCCTGGCGCCTTCGTCTGGATCGGCAACGGCCCGGCCGAGGGTGGATGCGAGCTGCACAACCCGCATTACGACTTCAACGACGCCGTGCTGCCGGTGGCCAGCGGCTTCCTGGCGGAGACCGCCCGGCGTGCCCTGGCACAGGAGCCCGGCTGAAGGCAGCGTGGCGCGCATCTTCCGCCTGCCGCGGGAAACGCCGGAGGCATGGCCCAGGTTGCGCCGCGCAACCTGCCGTGGCCGCCACGGTTCCCGCCGCACCGACTTTTGCCACCCCCCGCCGAGGAAGACCGCATGATCCCGCTTGCCCGCTCGCCCCGCATCGCCATCCCCAAGCTCGGGCTCGGCACCTGGAAGCTGGCCGGGCCGGAGGGGCAGGCGGCGGTGGAGAGCGCTCTGGCGCTCGGCTACCGCCATCTCGACACCGCCGACCGCTACGGCAACGAGGCGGAGGTGGGGGCCGGCCTCGCCGCCTCCGGCGTGGCGCGGGGGGATGTCTTCCTCACCAGCAAGGTCTGGTACGACAACCTGGCCCCCGCCGCGCTGCGGCGCTCGCTGGAAGGCTCACTGGCCAAGCTGGGCACGGACCATCTCGACCTGTTCCTGATCCACTGGCCGTCGCCGGAGATGGACCTCGCCGCGGCGGTGGCGGCGCTGGAGAAGGCGAAGGCGGAGGGGCTGGTGCGCCGCTGGGGCGTCTCCAACTTCCCGCTCGGGCTGATGCGGCAGCTGGAGGCGATGGGCGCGGAGCCCGCCTGCCTGCAGGTGGAATACCATGTGCTGCTCTCGCAGCAGCCGCTGCTGGAGTGGTGCCGGCCGCGCGGCATCGCGCTCGCCGCCTATTCGCCGCTGGGGCAGGGGGCGCTGGCCAGCCAGCCGGTGCTGGCGGAGATCGGCCGCAGGCACGGCGCCACGGGGCTGCAGGTGGCGCTGGCCTGGCTGCTGCGGCAGGAGATGGTGGTGGCCATCCCCAAGGCCAGCCGGCGCGAAAGCCAGCAGGCCAATCTCGACGCCGTGGCGCTGGCGGAGAGGCTGGACGCGGCGGATGTCGCCGCCATCGACGCGCTGCCGAAGGACTGGCGCCGCGTGAACCCCGACTTCGCGCCCGACTGGAACAGCTGAAGGCGGCGCCTCAGCCGCCAGGCTTCTCCCCGCCGCCGAGCAGCGTGGCCCAGACCGGGTCCTTGAGCTTGCCCAGGAAGGCGGTGTGGGCGGCGATCTCCGCCTCGCTCGGCACGACCGGGCGCGGCGCGCGCGCCACCGGCGCGGCATCGAGCTCGATCGCCGCCGGCGCCGCCACGCGCGGGGCCGAGGCCAAGGCGAGGTCCGGCTGCTTGCCGCCCATCAGCTCCAGATAGACCTGCGCCAGCAGCTGCACGTCGAGCAGCGCGTTGTGCGCGGTACGCATGGAGTTGTCGATGCCGTAGCGGCGGCAGAGCGCGTCCAGGCTGTTGGGCAGGCCGGGGAAGCGCTTCTTGGCCAGCACCAGCGTGTCCACCATGCGCGCCCGGTCGATCACGGGGTGGCCGGCCTTCTTCAGCTCGAAATCGAGGAAGGCGAAGTCGAACGGGGCGTTGTGCGCCACGACCGGGTCGTCGCCCAGGAACGCCAGCAGGGCGGGGGCGATCTCGGCGAATTTCGGCTTGTCCCGCAGCATGTCCCAGGTGAAGCCGTGCACCTTGGCGGCTTCCTCCGGCACCTCCCGCTCGGGGTCGATGAGCTGGTGGTAGAAGAGGCCGGTGGGGACGAGGTTGACCAGCTCCACCGCCGCCACCTCCAGCACGCGGTCGCCGGTGGCGGGGTCGAAGCCGGTGGTCTCGGTGTCGAGCACCAGGGCACGGCTCATCGGTCGTTCTCCAGCAGGCGGCGGATGGCCCGGCGCGCATGGCCGCGCGACAGGCCGGTGCGGATGACATGGTCGGCGCGCCGGCGCTTCTCGGCATCCGGCGTCTGGCGGGCGAGGATGGCGTCCAGGCGCTCCGGCGTCATGCCGCCGCGGGCCAGCACACGGGCGCGCTGCACGGCGGCGGGGGCGGAGACAACCACCACCGCGTCGCACCGCGCCTCGCCGCCGGTCTCGAACAGCAGCGGGATGTCGAGCACCACGAGGCGCCGCCCGGCGCGGCGGGCGCGGGCCAGGAAGCGCCGCTCCTCCGCCCGCACCAGCGGGTGGACGATGCCCTCCAGCCGGCGCAGCGCGGCGCGGTCGGCCAGCACCACACGGCGTAGCGCCTCGCGGTCCACCGCGCCGTCGCGCACCGTGCCGGGGAAGGCCTCGCCGATCGGCCCCACGGCCCGGCCGCCGCGCCCCTGGAGGCGATGCACGGCGGCATCGGCATCGAACACCGGCACCCCGAGCCGCCGGAAGGTGGCGGCGGCGGTGGACTTGCCCATGCCGATGCCGCCCGTCAGGCCCCAGATCTTCACGAAGCCACCTTCATGCGGGGTGGCGCGGGATGTCGGCGGCGACGAAGTCGCGCAGCGCCCGGTCCACCACCGGCTCCACCCCGAACCAGGCGGCGAAGCCGGGCCGCGCCTGGTGCAGCAGCATCCCCAGCCCGTCGACGCCGCGCAGGCCGCGGGCGCGGGCGGCGGCCAGCAACGGCGTCTCCAGCGGCACATAGACGGCATCGGCCACCACCGCATGGGCGGGGAGGGGGGCGAGGTCGATCTCCAGCGGCGGCTGGCCGGCCATGCCGAGGCTGGTGGAATTGACCAGCAGCGCCGCGCCCTCCAGCGGCGGCGCCTCGGCCACCGCGACGGGGCCACCCAGCGCCCCGGCCAGCGCCTCGGCGCGCGCCCGGTTTCGGTTGACCAGGGTCAGGCGCGGGCAGCCGGCGTCGAGCAGGGCGGCGGCGATGGCGCGCGCCGCGCCGCCGGCGCCGAGCAGCACCGCCGGGCCATCCGCCGCCCGCCAGCCCGGGGCCTGCTCCCGCACGCTCTCCAGGAAGCCGTAGCCATCGGTGTTGGAGCCCTCGATGCGGCCCTCGCGGAACACCAGCGTGTTCACCGCCCCGGCGCGGCGGGCGCTCTCCGCCACCGAATCGCACAGGGCGAAGGCCGCCTCCTTGTGCGGGATGGTGACGTTGGCGCCCTGGAAGCCGAGCGAGACCAGGGCGCGCACGGCCTGCGCGAAGTCTTCCGGCCGCACCTGGAGCGGGATGTAGGTGCCGTCGATGCCGTGCTGCCGCAGCCAGTGGCCATGCAGCCGGGGGGAGCGCGAATGCGAGGCCGGCCAGCCCAGCACGCCGGCCAGCCTGGCCTTGCCGGTGAGGATCGTCATGCGCCCATGAATCGGGCGTGGCGGCGGCTTGGTCAATGGGCCGCCGCCACGCCCCCTGGCATTCCGCGCCCGGCAATGCCACCACTTGGGGCGACGAAACGGCACACACGGAGCATTCCATGGCGCGTGGCTTGAAGGTCGCGGTCCAGATGGACCCGATCCAGGGGATCAACATCGACGGCGACAGCACCTTCGTGCTGATGCTGGAGGCGCAGGCGCGGGGCCACCAGCTCTGGCACTACCATGTGAAGGACCTGACGCTGGCCTCGGGCCGCGTGCTGGCGCGGATGCAGCCGGTCGAGGTGCGGCGGGAGAAGGGCAACCACTACACGCTGGGCGAGGCGGCGGAGCACGACCTCTCCACCATGGATGTGGTGCTGATGCGGCAGGACCCGCCCTTCGACATGGCCTACATCACGGCCACGCACATCCTGGAGCACATCCACCCCAAGACCCTGGTGGTGAACGACCCGGTGCATGTCCGCAACGCGCCGGAGAAGCTGTTCGTGATGCAGTTCCCGGAGCTGATGCCGGACACCATCATCACGCACGACCCGCTGGAGGTGCGGAAGTTCCGCCAGAAGCATGGCGACATCATCGTCAAGCCGCTGTTCGGCAATGGCGGGGCGGGCGTGTTCCACCTGCGCCCCGAGGATGGCAACCTCAACTCCCTGCTGGAGATCTTCGCCGAGCGCTCGCGCGAGCCGCTGATGATCCAGCAATACCTGCCGGCCGTGCGGCTGGGCGACAAGCGCATCATCCTGGTGGATGGCGTGCCGATGGGCGCCATCAACCGCGTGCCGGCCGAGGGAGAGAGCCGCAGCAACATGCATGTGGGCGGCCGCCCCGAGGCGGTGGCGCTGACCGAGCGGGACAAGGAGATCTGCGCCCGCATCGGCCCCGCCCTGAAGGAGCGCGGCCTGATCTTCGTCGGCATCGACGTGATCGGCGACTATCTGACCGAGATCAACGTCACCTCGCCGACAGGCCTGCAGGAGCTGGCCCGCTTCGACGGCGTGCACCTGGAGAAGGCGATCTGGGACGCCATCGAGGCCAAGCGCTGAGACTCGAAGCAAAAAGATAGGGGTCCGGGGGAATTCCTTCCCCCGGCCTTTTTTCGGTGCTCAGACCAGCCGTATCAGCAGCAGGCTGACCAGCCCCAGCGCCAGCAGCGAGAGCATCACGGTGGCGGTAACCCGCCCGCCGGCCTTGGCCACCATCCGCACATCGACGCCGAGCCCCAGCGCCGCCATGGCCAGCAGCGTCAGCACGCCTGTCAGGGTGGCGAGCGGCGCCAGCAGCGCCTGCGGGATCAGCCCCAGCGCACGCAGCGCCATCAGCCCCAGGAAGCCCAGGATGAACCAGGGCACCAGCTTGGCCAGGCCCAGCTTTTGACCACCCGGCTTCTTCCCCTCCCGCTGCCCGGCGAGCAGGGAGAGGCCCAGCACCACCGGCCCCAGCATCAGCACCCGCACCAGCTTGACCAGCGTGCCGAGCTGCACGGCGAGCGCCCCCACCGGCGCCGTGGCCGCCAGCACCTGCGGCACCGCATAGACGGTGAGGCCCGCCAGCACGCCGTATTGCAGCTCGCTCAGCCCCAGCACCGGCACCAGCAGCGGCAGCGACAACACCACTCCGACGCCGAGCACCGCCGTGAAGGCGATGGCGCTGGCCACGTCCTTGGCCTGGGCGCCGATCACCGGCGCCACGGCGGCGATGGCCGAGTTCCCGCAGATGGAGTTGCCGCAGGCCACCAGCATGGCCATGCGCTTCGGCAGGCCGAGCAGCCGCCCGAGGCCGTAGCTGAAGGCAATGGCCAGCAGCACCACCACGCCGATGCCCAGGATCAGCGCCGGCCCCGCCGCCAGCATGGCGGTGACGCTGAGCGAGGCGCCGAGCAGCATCACCGCCACCTCCAGCAGCGTCTTGGCGCTGAGGCCGATGCCGGGGGCGAAGCGGGCGGGCGGCACCCACAGGCTGCGCAGCGTGGTGCCGATGAGGATGGCCAGCACCAGCGAATCCAGCCAGGCCCGGCCGAGGAAATGCGCCTGCGCCTGCGACAGCAGCGCGGCCGCACCGCCGACGACGGCGCAGAGCAGCACGCCCGGCGCCATGCGCCGCAGCCAGGCCAGGGCGGGATGCCCGGTATTCTTGTCCGGAGAGGCGGCGAGGGCAGGAGGAACAGGCGGCATGACAGAACCGTGGCGTTTGGGTGACGCCCATCCTGCCGCGCGCCGTATCATCGATCCAACGCGTTGTTCTTGTCATTCCGTTCGATAAAATCGAACGGTTGCCCTTGGGAGACCCCGCGTGACCCTGGAACAGCTCCGCATCTTCCTGGCGGTGGCCGAGCGCGAGCATGTCACCCGCGCCGCGGCGGCGCTGCACCTGACGCAATCGGCGGTGAGCGCCGCCATCCGCGCGCTGGAGGGGCGGCATGGCATCGCCCTGTTCCACCGCATCGGCCGGCGTATCGAACTGACCACGGAGGGGCGCATCTTCCGCACCGAGGCCGCCGCCGTGCTGGCTCGCGCCGAGGCGGCGGAGCTGGTGCTCTCCGAGCTGGGCGGCACGCTGCGCGGCACGCTGCGGGTGCAGGCCAGCCAGACGGTGGCCAGCTACTGGCTGCCGCCGCTGCTGGTGCGCTTCCACGCCGCCTGCCCGGGCGTGACGGTGGAGGTGGGCGCCGGCAACACCACCAGCGTGGTGGAGGCGGTGCTGCGCGGCGAGGCGGAGCTCGGCTTCGTGGAAGGCGAGGTGGCCGAGCCGGCCCTGCGCCAGGCGGTGCTGGCGCGCGACCAGCTCGTCATCGTGGTGGGGCCGCGGCATCCCTGGGCGCGGGCCAAATCGCTCCGCCTCGCCGACCTGCCGCAAAGCCGCTGGGTGATGCGGGAGGCCGGCTCCGGCACCCGTGCCGCCTTCGAGGAGCTGCTGCGCGGCGCCGGGCTGCCGCCCGAGGCGCTCTCGGTGATCCTGGAACTGCCCTCGAACGAGGCGGTGCTGGCGGCGGTGGAGGCCGATGGCGGCGCCACGGTGGTGTCCGAGCGGGCGGCGGGGCCGCATCTGGCCGCCGGCCTGCTGGTGCGGGCGCCCATCGTCCTGCCGCCGCGCAGCTTCAAGGCGCTGCGGCACCGGGAGCGCTATTCCAGCCGCGCCTCACGGGCGCTGCTGGCCCTCGCGGGCGCGGTCGAGGCCGCTCAGTAGAGGCGCTTGTTGGGCCCGTAGGGCATCACCAGCTCGTTCTTGCCCACCATGTTGAGCAGGGCGCGGGCGCGCTCGTCGAGCTGGTCGCGGTCGATGCGGTCGCCGCGCAGGCCGGCGACGCGGCGCTCCATGGCGTCACGCTCGCTCTCGGCCTGGGCCAGGGTGATGCGCGCGGTCTCGATCTCGGCCGCCTTCGCCTCGCGCGCCAGCGAACCCACGCGGGGCCCGTGCACCGCGTACCACGCGAAATGCCAGATCAGCCCCGCGAAGATCAGCGGCAGCCACAGAACCTGGATTGTCCGCTTGATGGCCCGCATCGATCCCACTCCGCACACCGCACTGCAAGAAGGATTAACGGCAGGTGAAAGGTGACGTGCAAGAGGAGGATAGCGGCCGCTCCTGGTTTCGCGCGGCAGCGTGGCGCGGCGGCCACGAAAAAGCGAGGAGGCAAGGGCCGGGGGCGGCTGCGCCCCCGGCGTCCCGGCCGCGCCTCAGCGCTTCAGGATGGAACGGCCGGCATAGCGCGCGGCCGGGCCGAGGCCCTGCTCGATGCGGATGAGCTGGTTGTACTTGGCCAGCCGGTCCGAGCGGGAGAGCGAGCCGGTCTTGATCTGGCCGCAGTTGGTGGCCACGGCGAGGTCGGCGATGGTGCTGTCCTCCGTCTCGCCCGAGCGGTGCGACATGACGGCCGTGTAGCCGGCGCGGTGCGCCATCTCGACCGCTTCCAGCGTCTCGGTCAGCGAGCCGATCTGGTTCACCTTCACCAGGATCGAGTTGCCGGTCTTGCGCTCGATGCCCTGGCGCAGCCGCTCGGGGTTGGTGACGAACAGGTCGTCGCCGACGAGCTGCACCGTGCCGCCCAGGCGGTCGGTCAGCAGCTTCCAGCCCTCCCAGTCATCCTCGGCGCAGCCATCCTCGATGGAGATGATGGGGAACTTGGCGCAGAGGTTCGCCAGGTAGTCCACCATGCCGGCGGCGTCGAGCTTCTTGCCCTCGCCCTCCATGTCGTAGACGCCGCCCTTGAAGAACTCGGTGGAGGCGCAGTCGAGGGCGAACATGATGTCCTCGCCGACGCGGTGGCCGGCGGCCTCGCAGGCCTTGGCGATGAAGCCCAGCGCCTCATCGGCCGACTTCAGGTCCGGCGCGAAGCCGCCCTCGTCGCCCACATTGGTGTTGTGGCCGGCATCGTGCAGCGCCTTCTTCAGGCTCATGAACACCTCGGAGCCGATGCGCGCGGCCTCGGCGGAGGAGCCGGCGGCGACCGGCATGATCATGAATTCCTGGATGTCGATCGGGTTGTCCGCGTGCTGGCCGCCATTGATGATGTTCATCATCGGCACCGGCAGGGTGCGGGCGAAGACGCCGCCGACATAGCGGTAGAGCGGCACGCCGTAATGCTCGGCAGACGCCTTGGCGGTGGCGAGCGACACGGCGAGGATGGCGTTGGCGCCGAGACGCGACTTGTTCGGCGTGCCGTCGAGCGCGATCATCGTCTCGTCGATCTTGACCTGCTCGGTGGCGTCCATGCCGGAGAGCGCGTCGAAGATCTCGCCCTCGACATTGGCGACCGCCTTCTGCACGCCCTTGCCGTGGAAGCGGGCCTTGTCGCCGTCGCGCAGCTCGACGGCCTCATGCGCGCCGGTGGAGGCGCCCGAGGGGACGGCGGCGCGGCCGATGGCCCCGCTGTCCAGCACGACATCGACCTCGACGGTGGGGTTGCCGCGCGAATCGAGGATCTCGCGGGCGATGATGTCGGCAATGGCGGTCATTCCGGGTCCCTCTGGATATGTCGGACGGGGTAAGTCGGACCCTGCGCGGATAGGATAGTGGGGCGGTGAGGGCAAGGGGCGCGGCCACCCACGATTCCGTATCCGCCCTGCCATATCCGGCCGGGACGCTCCCGCGTCAGCCGGCGCGGCTGGACGGCGCGGGAGGGGCGGTGGCGAGGCTGGCGCCGCGCTTGGCGGCGTACATGGAGTCATCCGCATGGCGCAGCAGCGCCGCGGCATCCGTGCCGTGCTCGGGATAGAGGGCGGCGCCGAGGCTGGCGCCGACCGAGAGGCGGTGCTCGCGATAGGTCATGGGCTGGGTGATCAGCGCCAGGATGCGGTCCGCCACGCCGCGCCAGAGGCTGCCCGTCGGCACCGACAGCAGCACCACGAACTCGTCGCCGCCGAGCCGCGCCACCGTGTCGGTCGGGCGCAGCGCGCCGCGCAGGCGCAGCGCCACCTGCCGCAGCACAACGTCGCCCGCCTCGTGCCCGAGCGTGTCGTTGATGGCCTTGAACCGGTCGAGGTCGATGAAGAGCAGCGCCAGGCGCGTCTGGTCCTGCTTCGCGGTCTCCAGCGCCTCCTTCAGCCGCTGTTCCAGCAGCAGGCGGTTGGGCAGGCCGGTCAGCGCGTCATGCGTCGCCTCATGCGCCAGCCGCGCCGCGATCTCGGCGGTCCTGTCGGAATGCCGGGCCATGCCGAGCAGCAGCCAGCGCACCACCAGGGTCAGCGCCACGCCGCTCAGCAGCACGGCGACCGGCAGCGGCGCCAGATGCGGCAGGGTGGCCGGCCGGCTGACCTCCACCACCCAGATGCGCCCGGCCATGGTCAGCGGCGCCTCCAGCCGCTGCGGCGCGCCGAGGAGGCTGGCCGGCGGGGCATTGGCCAGCTGGCTGTCGAACAGAAGCGCCGCCTGGCCTTGTCCCTCCCGCGCGTCGCCGCGGTCCTCGACGCGGATGCGGTAGCCTTTCAGATGCTCCTCCAGCAGGGAGGAGAGCAGGTCCGTGGTCCGGAACACGCCGCTTACCTGGCCAAGGAAGGCGGCGCGCCGCTGCGCCTCCGTCCAGAGCGGCGCATCGCGCCGGTACACCGCGTGGCGGATGACGAAGCCCGCGGCGCCCTGCAGCAGGGTGAGGGGCGGGGAGGCGATCGGCTCGCCCGTGTCGCGCGTGCGCTCCATGGCGCGGCGGCGGCTGGGCTCGGCGGTGTTGTCGTGGCCGAAGGCGGCCTCGTTGCCGGCCATCGGCTCGTTGTAGAGAACCGGGATGTAGAAGTCCCGCTCGCCGGCCGGGTGGATGGCGTAGTCCGGATAGCCATGCGGGTCGAGGCTGGTATCGGCCCGCACCTGGGCCTCGAAGGCAGCCTTCTCGGCAGCCGGCACCAGGGGCGCGTACTGGATGGCGATCACGCCCGGGAAGCGCTCCGGCAGGTGCAGGCTGTTGAAATGCTCGCGGAACTCGGCGCGGCTGACATGCCGGTGCACGCTGAACAGGCCGCGGAAGCCGGCCACCAGGTCCAGCGCCCGCAGCATCCGCTCCTCCACCAGGCGGGTGATGTGCTGGCTGGCCTGCTGGAAGCTGCGGCTGGCCTCCTCGTCGGTCCGGCGGGCGGTCATGTGCCAGGCCAGGAGCGACAGCACGAGGCCGCAGGCGAGCACGAACATGGCGGATTGCCGCAGGAGCGGCGCACGCCTGTTCAACGCCGTAGTGGCAACACCCATTCCTGCCCGTGCCTTCGCCCGCTCCTCCGCTCCAGACGGCACCAGCGCCATCCCCGGGAGGGATGGCGCCAGTCTCGGCTCTTGTTATTTCATTACCGTTAAAGGGCCGGAGGAAGGCCGCCGCGGCGGGGCGGGCTCAGACCAGCCGCGCCTGCTTCACCGCAGCGCCGACGAATCCGGCGAAGAGCGGGTGCGGCTGGAAGGGCTTCGACTTCAGCTCCGGGTGGTACTGCACGCCGATGAACCACGGGTGGTCCGGATACTCGACGATCTCCGGCAGCAGCCCGTCCGGCGAGAGGCCGGAGAAGCGCAGCCCCGCCGCCTCCAGCCGCTCGCGGTAGCCGATGTTCACCTCGTAGCGGTGGCGGTGGCGCTCCTCGATCTGCGCCTGGCCATAGACCTGCCGCACCAGCGAACCCTCGGTGAGGGCAGCCGGATAGGCGCCGAGGCGCATGGTGCCGCCGAGGTCGCCCTCGGCATGGCGCTTCTCCCGCTCATTGCCGCGCAGCCACTCGGTGAGCAGGCCGACCACCGGCTCCTCGCTGGGGCCGAACTCGGTGGAGGAGGCCTTGTCCAGCCCGACCAGGTTCCGTGCCGCCTCGATCACCGCCATCTGCATGCCGAAGCAGATGCCGAGGAAGGGAATCTTCCGCTCGCGGGCGAAGCGCACCGCCTCGATCTTGCCCTCCGCGCCGCGCTCGCCGAAGCCGCCTGGCACCAGGATGCCATGCACGCCGGAGAGCCGCTCCACCGCGTTCGGCGTCTCGAAGATCTGGCTGTCCACCCAGTCCAGCTTCACCTTCACGCCGTGCTGGATGCCGCCATGGGCCAGCGCCTCGGCCAGCGACTTGTAGGCGTCGAGCAGGGTGATGTACTTGCCCACCACCGCAATCTTCACCTCGCCCTCCGGGTTATCGAGCCGGTGGACGATGCGCTGCCAGTTGGACAGGTCCGGCTCGCCGTAGATCGACAGGCCGAAATGGCGCAGCACCTCGCGGTCCAGCCCCTCGGCGTGATACTGCAACGGCACGGCGTAGATGCTGGAGGCGTCGAGCGCCGGGATCACGCTCTCCGGCCGCACGTTGCAGAACAGCGCGATCTTGCGGCGCTCATTCTCCGGGATCGGGCGGTCGCAGCGGCAGAGCAGGATCTGCGGCTGGATGCCGAGGCCGAGCAGCTCCTTCACCGAGTGCTGGGTCGGCTTGGTCTTCAGCTCGCCGGCGGAGGGGATGTAGGGCACCAGGGTGAGGTGCATGAACAGGCTGCGCTGCGGCCCCAGCTCGTTGTGCAGCTGGCGCAGCGCCTCCAGGAAGGGCAGGCTCTCGATGTCGCCCACCGTGCCGCCGACCTCGACCAGCACGAAGTCCAGCCCGTCCGTGTCGGCCTTGGCGGCTTCCTTGATGGCGTCGGTGATGTGCGGGATGACCTGCACGGTGCCGCCCAGGTAGTCGCCGCGCCGCTCCTTGGCGATCACGTCGGCATAGATGCGGCCCGAGGTGAAGGAATCCCCCCTGGTCGCGTGCACGCCGGTGAAGCGCTCGTAGTGGCCGAGGTCGAGATCGGCCTCGGCGCCGTCGTCGGTGACGAACACCTCGCCGTGCTGATACGGGCTCATCGTGCCCGGATCGACGTTGAGGTAGGGGTCGAGCTTGCGAATGCGGACCTTGTAGCCCCGCGCCTGCAGGAGCGCGCCGAGGCTTGCCGCCGCGATGCCCTTGCCGAGAGAGGAAACCACGCCGCCGGTGATGAATACGAACCGCGTCATGGGCGACCTTTCTAACGCGCCGCGCGGCCGCCGGGAACCCGGCGGCACGGCAAGGCTGATGTTTCCACAATGCAAGGGTCCGGCCGGACCCCCGGTTCGGGCGCCGCCGCCAGGGCAGGGCTCCCATAAAAGCGGTTCGGGCGCCGGGGGGGTCCCCCGGCGCCCGATTCGGCGGATCAGTTGGTCGGCACGGAGGCCGGGGGCGGCGCCGCCGGCGGCTGGGCCGGGGCGGGCTGCGCCGCGTTGGGCTGGAGCGGCTGCTCGCCGGTGGCGACGGGCGGCGGCGGCGCGTCCAGGATGGCGCCGCGCCGGGCCTCGCCACGGCCGAGCAGCGCCATGGCCAGCGCCAGCACCATGAACAGGGTGGCCAGCACGCCGGTGGTGCGGGTCAGCAGGTTGGCGGTGCCGCGGCCGCTCATGAACGACCCCATGCCCTGCGAGGAGCCGATGCCGAGCCCGCCGCCCTCGCTGCGCTGCAGCAGGACGACGCCGATCAGCGCGAGGGTCACGAACAGATGCAGGACGAGCAGGACGGTCATCATGGCGGTGCGCTCTTAGCCGCGTTCCGCGGGCGGCGCCAGCGGCAAGGTGGCCCGCCGCCCCGCTTTGGCGGTGAAAGATGCCGCGCCCCCCGGCTGCGGGGACGCCGCGGCAGGGTCATTCCCGCAGCGAGGCCGGGTCGGGGATATCGAGGCGGAAGGTCGGGCCCTCCCAGCATGGCTCGCCGCCGAGCTTCTGGCTCAGCGCCAGGATCAGCCGCATGCCGAGTCCGTCGCTCTCCGCCGGGTTGAAACCGGGCGGCATGCCGCCGCCCTCGTCCGTCACCTCCAGGCGCAGCCCGCCGGTGGCGTCGTCGCGCAGGCAGCGGATGGAGACGGCACCGGCGCCATACTTGGCGGCATTGGTCACCACCTCGGTGACGATGAGGCCGATGGTGATGGCCTCATCGGCCGGGCATTCATGCGCATCGGCCAGCACCCGTATGGAGCGGCCGGAGTCGCGCAGCCCGGCCGAGCGCTCCAGGTCGCTGCACAGCCCGCCGAGATAGTCGCCCAGCTCCACAGAGCCGATGCGGTCGGACCGGTAGAGCCGGTCATGCACCAGGGCGATGGTGGAGACGCGCTGCGCCGCCTCCTCCAGCGCCTCCCGCGCACCGCCGGTCGAGAGGCGGGCCTGCAGGGAGAGGAGGGAGCGGGTGACGGTCAGGCTGTTCTTCACCCGGTGGTCCACCTCCCGCATCAGCAGGTCCTTCTCGCGCAGCAGGGCGTCGCGCGCGGCCACCGCCTCCTCCGCCTCGCGGGCGCGGGCGGCGGCCAGCTCGGCCAGACGCTGCATCTCGCGCTCCCGCAGCTCGCGGTCCAGCGCCAGGCCCAGCGTGTTGGCCAGGGCCTGGAGGAAGTTCACGTCGCGCGGGGTGAAGTCGCCATCGTCGCGGCTGTCCACCTCCAGCACGCCGAAGGGCTCGGCCTCGCCGCGGATGACCACGTTGACGGCGCGGCGGATCCCGTGCTCGGCCATCAGCGCCGGCGTGCGGAAGCGGCTCTCGCCGGCGAGGTGGTTGGAGATGACGGGGCGGCCGCTGCGGAAGGCGAAGCCGGCCGGGCTTTCCATGTCGCTGCCGATGCGCGCCGTGCCCACATTGCCCTCGCGCCAGCCCATGCCGGCCCGCAGCAGGAAGCATTGATCCTCGGGTTGGTATTCCAGCACCTTGCTGAAGCTGCCCCCCATGCCTTCGGCGGCCAGCCGCGCCGCCGTCTCCAGCAGGGGCTGCAGCCCCTCGCGCCGCAGCGCGGCAAGGCCGAGCTCCGCGATCAGCGCCTGCTGCCGCAGGCGTATGGTCAGTTCTTCGGTCGAATTCATGAAGTCACCCGGCCAGATTGCGGGATGCGCGGGGGGAGGGGGCGTTCCAGGGTGCCGCTCCGCTTCGGCTGCCGTGTCATAAGGGCGCAGGGCGGCGCGGTGAAATCCTTTTACCGCGAGCGGAACAGGCGGCGCGGCCGTGCCTAGACCGGCGCGCCCCCGGGGGCGGCGCTCCCCCGGGCCAGCTCGCCCACCAGGCCGAGGGCGGTGGCGACGCTCGCCGCCCGCACCGCATCCCGGTCGCCGGGGAAGACGCAGCGCCGGTGCAGGGTCTCCCCCCCGCGCCGGCTCGCCGCGATGTGCACCAGCCCCACCGGCTTGCCCGGCGTGGCGCCGCCCGGCCCGGCGATGCCGGTGAGCGAGACGGCGAGGTCGGCGCCGGAATCGCGCAGCGCGCCCTCCGCCATGGCGCGCGCCACCGGCTCCGACACGGCGCCATGCGTGGCCAGCATCGGCTCCGGCACGCCCAGCATCCGCGCCTTGGCGGCGTTGGAATAGGTGACGTAGCCCGCCAGCAGCGTGGCGGAGGAGCCGGGCACCGCCGTCAGCACGGCCGAGACCAGCCCGCCGGTGCAGCTCTCGGCGGTGGCGAGCGTCAGGCCGAGCGCCTGCAACTCCGCCAGCAGGGCGGCGGCGGCGGCGCGGGTGGTGGCGTCCAGCATCGTCAGAACCCTCCCTCGGGCAGGCCGAGCGCGGCGGCGGCGGCACGCAGCGCCAGGATCACGGCGGCGGCCAGGGCACCGGCGATGATGTCGTCCAGCATCACGCCCATGCTGCCCTTGCGGCGGTCCGCCCAGCCCACCGGGCCGGGCTTGGCGATGTCGAACAGGCGGAACAGCAGGAAGGCCAGGATCAGCCCCGGCGCGCCGGCGCCGAGCGGCAGCGCGGCGAGGGCGAGGCACTGGCCCGCCCCCTCATCCACCACCACCCAGCCGGGATCGGCGCGGGCCTCGGGCAGCCGCTCCACCGCCCACCAGCCGAGCAGGGCCAGCAGGGCGGCCAGCGCCAGGCAGCCCTCCGGCCCCAGCAGCGCCGCCGGCAGTACCAGGGCGGAGCCCCAGCTGCCCGGCGCCGGGCGCAGGAAGCCCACGCCGCCCATGCTGGCCACCAGACGCGGCAGCAGCCCGCCCGCCGCCAGGGCGGGGGTGGGAACGGGAAGGGGGGCGGGCGCCATCGGCTCGGACATCAGCGCGCGACGCCCACCGGCAGCCAGGGCTTCAGCGGGTGGTCGAGCGCGCCCTCGCCGGCCAGGGCGCGGTAGATGACGGCATTCTCCACCACGCGCTGGGCGTAGTTGCGGGTCTCGGAGAAGGGGATCTGCTCCATCCAGTCGATCATGTCCTGGCCGCCCGCCGCGGCGGGCGGGCGCGGGTCGCCATAGGTGACGAGCCACTCATCCACCCGGCGCGGCCCGGCATTGTAGGCCGCCGCCGCCATGGCGAGGTTGCCGAAGCGGGCGAGCTGGTCGGCCAGGTACTGCGCGCCGAGCCGCAGATTGTGCTCCGGCTGGCTGGTGAGCCAGCCGGGCTGGTGCGGCACGCCGAGCTGCCGCGCCACCAGGGTGGCGGTGCCGGGCAGCAGCTGCATCAGCCCCCGCGCATTCGCCGGGGAGAGGGCGGTGGGGTCGAAATTGCTCTCCTGCCGCGTCACCGCATAGACGAAGGCAGGCTCCACCCCGGCGCCATTCGGCGAAGCGGTGGCGGGCAGGGCGTAGGGGGTGGGCCAGCCCTCGGGCAGCAGCATCACCCCGTCGGCCCCGGCGCGGCGCGCCACCCACACGGCATGGTCCTGCCGGCCGATGCTGTTGGCCAGCCGCGCCGTCAGCACCTGCTCGGCGGCGTCCGGCGCCGTCTCCTCCAGCCGCAGCAGAAACAGGCGGGCGCGGGCGGTGTCGCCGAGGTCGGCGAGGGTCAGCACGGCCTGCACCAGCTCCTTCTCCAGGAAGGCCTCGGCGGCGCCGGGGGCGGGCTGCGGCGGGCGGGTGGAGGCGATGCGCGCGGCCAGCTGCGGCGCGGCCTCGCCCAGCGCCAGCGCGCCGAGCTGGCCGTAGAAGGCGGTGGGCAGGGCGGCGGCGGCGGCGTAGTGGCCGCGCGCCGCCTCGGCCTGCCCCTGCGCGGCGGCGGCGCGGCCACGCCAGTAATGCGCCCGGGCATTGGTGATGACGCTGTCGCTGTCCCGCCCCAGCACGGCGAAATGGCGGGCGGCGCGGGCCGGGTCCTCCAGCCGCCGCAGCGCGATGAAGCCGGCCAGGAACTCCGCCTCGTGCAGCCCCTCGCCGGCGCTCTGGCCATGCTGGGCGGCGGTGCGGTAGGCGTTGGGCACGTCGCCCAGCCGCAGCAGCTTGCGCGAGAGCACCTGCCGCTCCGTCCAGACGGCACGCGCCGCCTCGGGCGTGAGGTCACGCTGCAGGGGCTCGGCGCGCTGCCACACGGCGGCGGCCTCGCGGTCGCGCTCCTGCCGGCGGAGATAGCGGGCCAGTTCCAGCGACAGGCCGAGATCCTCGCCCGCGCGGGCCAGCGCCCCGGCCTCGGCGCCCGGCTGCTCGGCGGCCATGGCGAGGCGCAGCTCGGCGGCGAGGCGCGCCTCGGGCGGCAGCGGCGGCAGCAGCCGCGCGGCGGCGGCGCCCTGCCGCGCCCAGGCCAGGCGCTCATAGCGGGCGCGGTGGTCGGCCGGCGTCAGCACGCTGCCGAGGGCGGCCAGGAAGCCGGCCTCCGCGCCCGGGTCGGCGGGGGCGTCGCGCCAGCCTTCCTGCACCGCGCGGCGGGCGCCGGCGGCGTCGCCCTGGCGCTGCAGCGCCTCGGCATATTGCCGCACCGCCACCAGGCCGCGCGGCGGGGTGCGGGCGAAGAGGCGCAGGACCAGCGCGTCGTCGGCCAGCACCGGCAGGCTTTCCTCGCCGCGCAGCGCCAGGGTCTGCGGCAGCGGCCAGGCCGGGTTGGCGGCGATGAAGTCCGCCACCTCCTGCGCCGTGGCGAGGCCGCGCACCTGCAGCCGCAGCCAGGTGAAGATCTTCGCCGCCAGCGGGTCGGCGCCCTGGCTGGCAATGCTCTCGGCCTCGCTCCAGCGGCCGGCCTGCGCGGCCACCATGGCGGCGCGGCCGGTGGCGCGGGCGCTCTCCGTCGCCCAGGGCTGCGCTTCCGCCGTGGCGGCGAGAGGCGGCGCGAGGAAGGCCAGGGCCAGCAGCGGAGCGGCGAGCAGGCGGTGGCGGAGGGCGGGGCGGAAGCCAGGGCGGCGCGGCGCGGGGCACATGGGGCCGGACCCTAGCCGATCGGTCCCGCCTTGTCCCGCGCGGCGGAAGGGCAACCATGCGCGCGTGCCGCTTGTGTGGCGCCGCCGCCGCGCCTAGCTTCCCGCCTCTGCGGGCGCTCCGCCGCGCCACGCCGCCAGCCACTCCGGGAAGGAAAGTCTCGTCCGATGTTCAAGGGATCCCTCGTCGCGCTGATCACGCCGATGACCGAGGCCGGCGCCGTGGACGAGAAAGCCTTCCAGGATTTCGTCAACTGGCAGGTGGCTGAAGGCACCAGCGGCCTCATCCCCGTGGGCACCACCGGAGAGAGCCCGACCCTGTCGCATGAGGAGCACCACCGCGTGGTGGCGCTGTGCGTCGAGGCGGCGGGCGGGCGGGTGCCGGTGATCGCCGGCACGGGCAGCAACAGCACGGCCGAGGCGATCGAGCTGACCCGCCACGCCAAGGCGGCCGGCGCCGACGCCGCCCTGGTGGTGACGCCCTACTACAACAAGCCGACGCAGGAAGGCCTCTACCTGCACTTCACCGCCATCGCCGACGCGGTGGACCTGCCGATCATCATCTACAACATCCCGCCCCGCAGCGTGATCGACATGTCGGTCGAGACCATGGCGCGGCTGGCGAAGCACCCCAACATCATCGGCGTGAAGGACGCGACGGCGAACCTGACCCGCCCGCTGCACACCCGGCTCGCCTGCGGCACCGATTTCTGCCAGCTCTCGGGCGAGGACCACACGGCGCTCGCCTTCCGCGCCGCGGGCGGGGTGGGCTGCATCAGCGTGACGGCCAATGTGGCGCCGCGCCTCTGCGCCGAGATGCACGCCGCCTGGGAGGCCGGGCGGATCGACGAGGCCATGGCCATCCAGGACCGGCTGACGCCGCTGCACGACGCGATGTTCTGCGAGACCTCGCCCGGCCCGGTGAAGTACGCCGCCAGCCTGCTGGCCAAGTCCTCCGCCTTCTGCCGACTGCCCATGGCGCCGGTGGCCGATGCCACCCGGGCGCGCGTGAAGGCCGCCATGGTCACGGCCGGCCTGCTCAACTGAGGCGCCCGCCGCACTGAAACCGGGGCGGGGAGGGCGCCGTTCCTTCCTGCCCAACGCCTCCCCGCCGCCACCCTCCCACCCCCGGCGGGGACGAGACTGAGAGAACGATGGCCGAGCCCCGCAAGAAATCGCTGATCTCCCACGGCACCGCCGCGCAGAACCGCAAGGCGCGCTTCGACTACAAGATCGGCGACACCTACGAGGCCGGGCTGGTGCTGATGGGGCCGGAGGTGAAGTCGCTGCGCGCCGGCCGCGCCGCCATCGCCGAGGCCTGGGCCGGCGAGCGCGACGGCGAGCTGTGGCTGTTCAACTGCTACATCCCGGAATGGCAGGCGGGCAGCTTCGTCTCGCAGTTCGAGCCGCGCCGGCCGCGCAAGCTGCTGCTGAAGAAGAAGCAGATCGAGAGCCTGACCGGCGCCGTGGCGCGCGAGGGCGTGACGCTGGTGCCGCTGGAGATCCTGTTCAACGACCGCGGCATAGCCAAGGTCGTGCTCGGCCTCGGCGAGGGCAAGAACAAGGCCGACAAGCGCCACGCCATCGCCGCGCGCGACTGGCAGCGCGACAAGGCCCGGCTGATGCGCGACAAGGGCTGAACGGCTCTTCCTGGCAGGCCCTAGCCGGCGCCGCGGCCGAGCAGCGCCGCCACCCGCAGCGCGCTGGCCAGCGGCAGCTCGGGGTCTTCCCGCGCCGCGTCCAGCCGCTGCACCAGGGCGGAGAGGGCCAGCCCCTCCGCCGCCGCCATCGCCTCCAGCGCCGTCCAGAAGGCCGGCTCCAGCGCCACGCTGGTGCGGTGGCCGGCCAGGGTGAAGGAGCGCTTCTGGAGGTGGGCGCCGGTCATCGGCGGTGGCTCACCCGGCCCCGGCCAGGGTGGCGCCGGGGCTGACCATCTCCTCCGGCTTCACCCAGGCGTCGAAATCCTCGGGCTTCACATAGCCGAGCCGCTCGGCGGCGTCGCGCAGCGTCAGATTCTCGGCCAGCGCCTTCTTGCCGATTTGCACCGCCTTGTCGTAGCCGATGCGCGGGTTCAGCACCGTCACCAGCATCAGCGACTTCGCCAGGTTCTCGGCGATGCGCGGCCGGTTCGGCTCCAGCTTCTCCACCATGTTGTGGGCGAAGCTCTCGGCCGCGTCGGCCAGCAGCGTCACGGATTGCAGCGTGGCGTTGATGATGACGGGCTTGAAGACGTTCAGCTCCAGGTGCCCCTGCGCGCCGGCCACGGTGATGGCGGTGTGGTTGCCCATCACCTGCGCCGCCACCATGGTCAGCGCCTCGGACTGGGTCGGGTTGGTCTTGCCCGGCATGATGGAGGAGGACAGCCCGTCGGCGGGGATGAACAGCTCGGAGAAGCCGGAGCGCGGGCCGCTGCCCAGCAGGCGGATGTCGTTGCCGATCTTGGTGAGCGAGACGGCCAGGGTGTTCAGCACCCCCGACAGCTCGACGAAGGAATCCTCCGCCCCCATCCCCTCGAACTTGTTGGGGTTGGGCTGGAAGTCGAGCCCGGTGAGCGCGCGCACCCGCTCGCAGAAGGCGGTGTCGAAGTCAGGATGGCGGTTGAGGCCGGTACCGACGGCGGTGCCGCCCTGCGGCAGCAGGCGCAGCCGGGGCAGGGCGCCGCGCAGCCGGTCCTGGCCATGCGCCACCTGCGCGGCCCAGGCGGCGAATTCCTGGCCCAGCGTCACCGGCACCGCGTCCATCAGGTGGGTGCGGCCGACCTTGACGATGTCGCCCCATTCCGCCGCCCGCTTCTCCAGCGCCGCCCGCAGCACGCCGAGCGCCGGGATCAGCCGCTGCTCCACCGCCTCGGTGGCGGCGATGTGCATCATGGTGGGGAAGCTGTCGTTGGAGGACTGGCCGCGGTTGACGTGGTCATTGGGATGCACCGGCTTGCGGGTGCCGAGGGGCTGCCCCAGCATCTCGTTGGCGCGGTTCGAGATGACCTCGTTGGCGTTCATGTTGGTCTGGGTGCCGGAGCCGGTCTGCCAGACGGGAAGGGGGAAGTCGGCATCGCGCTCGCCCGCGGCGATCTCGGCGGCGGCGGCGATGATGGGGTCGGCGATCTCGGCCGGCAATTCGCCCAACGCCTTGTTGGCCTCGGCGGCGGCCTGCTTCTGCAGGCCCACGGCGCGGATCAGGATGCGCGGGAAGCGCTCCGTGCCGATCCGGAACAGGCGGCGGGCCCGCTCGGTCTGCGGGCCCCAGTAGCGGGCAGCCTCGATCTCGATGGTGCCGAGGCTGTCCGTCTCGGTGCGGGTCTCTGCGTGCGTCTCGGGCATGGGATGTCCCTTCCTGCGGTCCGGTTCAGGTAGGGAGCGAAGCAGACCCCGCACAGGTTGCCACGCCGCCGGATATGCCCCGCGGCGCGGTCACGGCTCACCAGCCGTAGTGGCGGCGCGGCGGGGGCGCGTAGTAGGCGACCGGCGGCGGCTCGTAATACACCACGGGCGGCGGGGGCGGCGGTGCGTAGTAAGCCACCGGCGGCGGCGCGTAATAGGCCACGGGCGGCGGCGGCGGGGCGTAGTAGTAGGCCGGCGGCGGTGCCGCCTGGGCGGTGGCGGCGCTGCCGACCAGCGCGCCCACGGCCAGGCCGCCGATGATGCCGGCCACGACCGCACCGCCATTGCCGCCACCGCGGTGGCGGTGCCAGTCCCCCGCCTGCGCGGCTGGGCTGGCGAGGCCAATGGCCGCCAGGGCGGCACCGGCAAGGAACAAGGAGCGGAACGGGGTCATGTGGGTCGCCCTCCTGGGCTCTATCCTCCCACTATAGCGCCGATTGGCGCCGGAATAAGGCGAAGCAGGGGCGCGATGATGGCGCGCCGGGCCTGCGCCCGGCGCGGGGCCGCCGCCTGCCCTCAGGCGCGGGCGCCGTAGGTGGCCAGCTCGATCAGGTTGCCATCCGGGTCCCGGCAATAGACGGAGGTGATGGGGCCGAGGGCCCCCGCCTTCGGCACAGGCCCCAACTCCACCGTCACGCCGCATTCGTGCAGGTGGGCGATGACGTCCTGCGCCGTGACGGCGACGACGAAGCAGAGATCCTGGCAGCCCGGGGCGGCGGCGGGGCCGGTGAACCACTCTTCCTGCGTCGCCGTCTCCGGGCGCAGGTTGATCTTCTGGCCGCCGAACCGCAGCGCGTTGCGGCGCTGCTCGCCGAAGGCCTCGCGGTCCATGCCCAGCACGCGCTGGTACCAGGAGGCCGTGATCTCCACATCCCGGCAGGTGATCACCAGGTGATCCAGCCGGTCCACCGCGAAACGCATGCTCAGCTTCCTCCCTCGCCGCGCGCCGGCTCATGCGGCGCCGGACGCAGCCGGGCTGTCACCTCGATCTCGATCCGCATGGCATCCGTCTGCAGCCCGGCATGGATCATGGTGGAGGCCGGGCGGGCCCGGCCCAGCCACCTCCGCGTGACGGGCCAGCAGAGCGGCCAGTCCTCCCGCCGCGGCACGATGAAGGTGGCGCGCACCACGTCGTCGAGCGTGGCGCCGGCCTGCTCCAGCGCGGCGGCGATGTTGCGGAAGGTCTGCTCGCACTGCTCCGCCACGCCCTCGGCGATGGTCATGGTGGCGTAGTCGTAGCCGGTGGTGCCGGAGACATAGACGGTGTCTCCCACCACCACGGCACGCGAGTAGCCGATCTCTTCCTCGAAGCGGCTGCCCGAGGAGATCAGGCGGCGTTCCATGCGGTACTCCTCAGCCCGTGGCGGCGGGGCAGGGTTGCGCCCGGCGGACCCGTTCCGCCTGGGCCGGGAAGCGCGCCAGCCTGTCGGCCGGGCGCACGGGGCGGGCCACCAGCTCTCCGCCGCAATTGGGGCACCGCCCGCCGAGCCGCGCCGTGGCGCAGTCCCGGCAGAAGGTGCACTCGAAGGAGCAGATCAGCGCCTGCCGCGAATCGGGCGGCAGGTCGCGGTCGCAGCATTCGCAATTGGGGCGGAGCGCCAGCATGGCCGCGCTCTTACTCCAGCCCGTCGTAGAAGTCGTTGCCCTTGTCGTCCACCACGATGAAGGCGGGGAAGTCCTCCACCTCGATGCGCCAGACGGCTTCCATGCCGAGCTCCGGGTATTCCAGCACCTCGACCTTGCGGATGCAGTCCTGCGCCAGCCGCGCCGCCGGGCCGCCGACCGAGCCCAGGTAGAAGCCGCCATGCGCCTTGCAGGCGTTGGTGACAGCCTTGGAGCGGTTGCCCTTGGCAAGCATCACCAGGCTGCCGCCGGCGGCCTGGAAGGCGGCCACGTAGCTGTCCATGCGGCCCGCCGTGGTGGGGCCGAAGGAGCCCGTGGGCAGGCCCTCGGGGGTCTTGGCCGGGCCGGCGTAGTAGACCGGGTGGTCCTTCAGGTATTGCGGCAGGCCCTCGCCACGGTCGAGCCGCTCCTGCAGCTTGGCGTGGGCGATGTCGCGCGCCACGACGATGGTGCCGGTGAGCGAAACGCGGGTCTTCACGGGATGCTTCGACAGCTCGGCGCGGATCTCGTCCATCGGCCGGTTGAGGTCGAGCTTCACCACCTCGCCACCCAGGATCTCGTCCGTGGTCTCGGGCAGGAAGCGGGCCGGGTCGTGCTCCAGCGCCTCCAGGAACACGCCCTCGGGCGTGATCTTGGCCTTGATCTGCCGGTCGGCCGAGCAGGAGACGCCGATGCCGATGGGCAGGGAGGCGCCGTGGCGGGGCAGGCGGATGACGCGCACGTCGTGGCAGAAATACTTGCCGCCGAACTGCGCGCCGATGCCCAGATTCTGCGTCAGCTTGTGGACTTCCTGCTCCAGCTCGCGGTCGCGCAGGCCGTGGCCGGACCTGTCGCCGGTGGCGGGCAGCTCGTCGAGGTAGCGGGTGGAGGCCAGCTTCACCGCCTTGAGCGTCGTCTCGGCCGAGGTGCCGCCGATGACGATGGCCAAGTGGTAGGGCGGGCAGGCGGAGGTGCCCAGCGTCTTGATCTTCTCCTCCAGGAAGGCCAGCAGCTTCGGCTTGTTCAGCACGGCGCGGGTCTGCTGGAAGAGGAAGGTCTTGTTGGCCGAGCCGCCGCCCTTGAGCACGAACATCATGTGGAACTCGTCCGCATGGTGGTCGCCGGGGGAGGCGTAGATGTCGAACTGCACGGGGAGGTTGTTGCCGGTGTTCACCTCCTCGAACATCGAGAGCGGCGCCATCTGCGAGTAGCGCAGGTTCGTCTCGGTATAGGTGCGGTGGACGCCGTAGGAGAGCGCCTCCTCCTCGTCCCCCTCGACCCAGACGCGCTGGCCCTTCTTGCCGAAGACGATGGCGGTGCCGGTGTCCTGGCACATCGGCAGCACGCCGCCGGCCGAGATGGAGGCGTTCTTCAGCAGGTCGAGCGCCACGAAGCGGTCATTGGCGCTGGCCTCGGGGTCCTTCAGGATCTTGGCGAGCTGCTCCAGGTGGCCGGGGCGGAGGAAGTGGGACACCTCCTTGCACGCCGTGAAGGCCAGCTGCTCCAGCGCCCCGGGCGAGACCTTGAGGACCTTCTTGCCCTCGACCTCGATGACCTTCACCCCCTCGATCGGCAGCTTCCGGTAGGTGGTGCGGTCCTCGCCCAGCGGCAGCATGGGGGAGTACTGGAAGCCCTTGCTGCGCTGGGAAACCGGGGTGCCCGCGTCGGTGTCGTTCAGCGGGGTGTCGGCCAGGGGGGCGGCGGGGGGAATGTTGTCAGGGGTCATCGGACGCTCCGGCAGCTCGGCAGAGGCAGGACAGCAGGGGCAGGGCGCCGCCGGACGGGCAGCGTCGCGCCGGGAGAGAGGTAGTGCAGCCCGCCGGGCAAGCCAACCGGCACGGGCCCCGAAGCGGGGCCTGCCCGTGGCGTCAGCGGGGGAGGGCGGTGCCGCTCAATCCCGGGTCGGGCGGCGGCGGAAGGCGTCGAGGCTCACCACCTGGGCAGGGCCTTCCGGCTCGGCCGGGGCAGGGGCCTCGGCCTCCGGCTGCTCCGCCATCGGAGAGGGCGCGACCTCGGCCCCGGCAGGCGCCGCCGCCTCGGCGGCCTCGGCCGAGGGAAAGCGCAGCCCCACCCGCACATGCGGGTCCCAGAAGGCGGTCAGGGCGGAGATCGGGATCACCAGCGTCGCCGGCACCCCGCCGAAGGACAGGCCGGCCGTGACGAAGCCCTGCTCCCGGTCGACCTTCAGGTCCCAGAACTGGTGCTGGAGGACGATGGTCATCTCCTCCGGGTAGCGGGCCTTGAGGTGACCGGGAATGGCGACGCCCGGCCGGTCGGTGCGGAAGGTGAGGTAGAAGTGGTGCTCACCGGGCAGGCCGTGCTCGCCCGCATGTTCCAGGGCGCGCAGCGCGACCTCGCGCATGGCGTCCTCGGTCCAGCGATCGTAAGGCAGCAGGCTTTCCGCCTGCCTGGTCTCATCCGTCATGCAGCATACCCCGGCAGACGCCCAGAAAACGCATGACCCATACCGGATGCTCCCCAGGTGCGGGAAGTGGTCCAGCGCAGGAAAGGGACGGGAGCGGCAAATCAGTGGGGGGATTCTGTTGCCCGGTTCCCCCCGGACCGCGCTTACCTATTGTTAGGCAGCGAGCGCCATGGTCTCGCGACCATTATCGTTGGCACTTGTGATTTAGCCCGATAACGGCGGTACAATGCCGGGCAAAAGACATGGCTTTACCACGCGCGTCGAGCCTGTTTCGTCCCCAGAAGCCCGCCAGACGATCCCTGGCGGCGATGCTGGTGGAGACGCCGGGCACTGCCCCCGGGTCCGCAACGCTTATTCCACATGCCGTTTATCGCCATAGTCCCCGAGGGGACGACGACGATATAGGCCGCCCCGCGGCGGAAATCGAGGGGGCGCTTCCGGAAAAGCGCCGCGCCCGCCCGTCCCACATCCCTGGCTTGTATGCCTCTGGCGTGCCGGAGGCGGCCGGCCCCGGCCGTGCTGGAACTCTGCCGGCCGGACTGTCCGGGTGGGGCGGGCCTCCGGTGGCATGAGCGCGTGAGCCAGGACCAGGGCACGGCGGGCCGGGCGATCAACATGCCGTGAAGGTCGTGCGCTTCCGCATGTGTGCCGCGCACCGGGCCCCGCAGATCGGCGCTGGTGGGATGGCCCCCTTTTGGCTAGACCCTGCGCGACCCGGAGCCCGGGGCCACCGCCCCGGGCCTCACCGCCTTTCGCGCCTTCTCCGGTTCCGCCTTCCGGCTTTCCGGCCGTGGCGGCTTCCGCACGCCCAGGATCTGAACCCATGGAACTCACCGCCGCGCAGCGTCAGGAACTCTCGGAAGCGCAGGCGGCGCGGACGGAGACGCGGCGCCCCACCGTGCCGGCCCTGGAGGCGATGCTGTTCGAGCCGCTGCCGGTGCTGGACCACGGCTTCGTCCGCGTGGTGGACTACATGGGCGACGACGCGGCGGTGGTGCAGGCGGCGCGCGTCTCCTATGGCCGCGGCACCCGCGCGGCGAACGAGGACCGTGGCCTGATCCGCTACCTGATGCGGCACTGGCACAGCACGCCCTTCGAGATGTGCGAGATCAAGTTCCATGTGAAGCTGCCGATCTTCGTGGCGCGGCAGTGGATCCGCCACCGCACCGCCAACGTGAACGAGTACTCGGCCCGCTACTCCATCATGGACCGGGAGTTCTACCTGCCCGCCCCGGCGCAGCTCGCCGCGCAGTCGGCCAGCAACCGGCAGGGGCGGGGGGATGTGCTGGAAGGGCAGGAGGCGGCCGAGGTGCTGGAGCTGCTGCGCCAGGACGCCATGCGCAACTACGACCACTACCAGGCCATGCTGAACCTCGATGAGGCCGGCAACACGCTCGACCCCGCCCGCCAGGGCCTGGCCCGCGAGCTGGCGCGCATGAACCTGACTCTGAACGCCTACACCCAGTGGTACTGGAAGACCGACCTGCACAACCTGCTGCACTTCCTGCGGCTGCGGGCCGACGCGCACGCGCAGTACGAGATCCGCGTCTATGCCGAGGCGATGCTCGCCGTGCTCGATGCCTGGGTGCCGGCGGTGGCGGAGGCGTTCCGCGACTACCGGCTCGGCGCCGTCACCCTCTCGGCGCAGATGCTCGGCGTGGTGAAGCGGCTGCTTGCGGGCGAGCCGGTGACGCAGGAGCAGAGCGGCCTCTCCAAGCGGGAATGGCGCGAGCTGATGGAGCAGCTCGGCCGCGCCGCCTGAGGCCCGCGCCATGGCCGCCGCACCCCGTGGCAGCACCGCCCGCGCGCCCCGCCGCGGCAAGGCCGCCGCGCCGCCGCGCCCCGGGCCGTGGCGGCGGCTGAAGGGCCTGCTGGGCGGCTTCTCCTGGCGCCGGTGGCTGGCGGTGTGGATCTGCGTGGCGGTGCTGCTGGTCGGCATCCCGCTGGCGCATGCCATGGTGGGCGATCTGGGCGCGCTGCTGCTGCTGACGGGCGTCGGCGGCTTCGCGCTCGGGCGCTCCACGGCGCCGCAGCGCGGCATGATGCGCGGCCAGGAGAAGGGCAGGGGCGCCGCGTCCGGCGCCCGCCGGGGATCGTGAGGACAGCCCGCAGGCCCTGGCTGCGGGGGAGGCATGGACGATGTTCTGGGTGATTCTGCTGCTGGTGCTGCTGCTGGGCTTCCCGCTGATGATGGCGCTGGCGGCCATCTCCTTCGGGCTCTGGCTGGCCTGGGCGGTGCTGGCCCTGGCCTGGGCCGTCATCACCTTCGTGGTGCATGACGCGGCCACGGCGCTGCTCGTCGTGGCCGCCCTCTGGCTCGGCTACCGGCTGGGGCGCCGCCGCCTCACTCCATGACGATGCGCGGCCCCTTCGCCGCCTCGCCCAGCTTCCGCCGCAGCCGCTGCGCGATGGCGCGGTAGCGCCCCGCCTCCTCGCTCTCCGGCCGCGCCATGACGATCGGCGTGCCGGCATCGGCCAGTTCGCGGATCTCGAGCTTCAGCGGCAGCTCGCCCAGGAACTCCACCCCCATCCGCTCGGCCTCGGCCCGCGCCCCGCCATGGCCGAAGATGTTGGCCGTGTGGCCGCAATTCGGGCAGCAGTAGTAGGACATGTTCTCGATCAGCCCGAGAACCGGCACCTTCACCTTCTCGAACATGCGCACGCCGCGCCGCGCGTCGATCAGCGCCACGTCCTGCGGGGTGGAGACGATGACGGCGCCGGCCAGCGGCACGCGCTGGCTGATGGTGAGCTGCGCGTCGCCGGTGCCGGGGGGCATGTCCACCACCATCACGTCGAGCGTGCCCCATTCCACCTGGCCCAGCATCTGCTCCAGCGCACCCATCACCATCGGCCCGCGCCAGATCATCGGCGTCTCCTCCTCGACGAGGAAGCCGATGGACATGGCCTTCAGCCCCCAGCGGGAGAGCGGGATGATGCGCCCTCCCGTGGCGCGCGGCTTCTCCCGCGTGCCGAGCATCTGCGGCAGGGAGGGGCCGTAGATGTCGGCGTCCAGCAGCCCGACCTTCAGCCCGTCCGCGGCCAGCGCCACGGCCAGGTTGACGGCGGTGGTGGACTTGCCGACGCCGCCCTTGCCCGAGGCGACGGCGATGATGGAGGTCACCTCGGGCAGCAGCATCGGCCCCTGGCCCGGGGCGGGGCGGGTGGCGCGGGCGGTGCCCGGCGCCGGAGCGGCGCCATGCGCGTGGTCATGCCCGTGCGCATGCCCATGCGCGTGCGGGGTGGTTGGCGCGGGGATGTCGCGGTGCGCCGTCAGCACGCAGGTGGCGGAGAGCACGCCGGGCACGGCGGCCGCCGCGCGCTCGGCCGCCGTGCCCGGCGTGCTCTCCGCC